>NZ_PKGG01000287.1:0-5381 GCF_046480465.1 Arthrospira sp. PCC 8006 | reverse complement strand
ACGGTTTTGAATGGGAGKGGTAGACCGTGAGGTCTATCTCGACCCCTAATCTTACCAAATGCTGTAGTCGGTGGAGCATTCCTTGATGTGCTCAAGGCTGATATTGAGAATCAAGAAAAGCCGTCCTAGAAGGACAGGGTTTTAGACCCATTTTTCTGATAACTGTCCAGTTCAATTGATTGATATCGATACTTCCCCGATTCTATCGCAGGAGGGCGGCGGGCTGGGAATAGATAATCATCAATCACTGAGAAGCCGGGAGTTTCCGCCTCATTCAGCCGGAACTAAGCGCGTCACCTTCAGCCGAAAATTTCCGCCTCTTACTTCTCCAAAAGCACGAACTCTCACAATGTAATCCCCTCCCTCCACAATGCGAGCAAACAGGAGAGAGTTGGTTGTCCCGTCCGGGCGATCGTCATTTTCGGCGATCGCTATACCATCAGACGATAACAACACCACAACGGTATCAAAATCATCGGACATCAGATCAACCATCACTGTATCATCGGTTTCCAGGCGGATGCGATAGTCCCGCAAAAAGCCTCCATCTCCGATGGGAATATCTTGTGGTGAGAGGATGTCCTCTACCACTTCACCAGAAACCATGGGAATCGGTCGATACATGGGCTGTTGCGCTCGTACCGGAACTGTTGCCAATCCTAATGTACAAGCTGTGAGACCAGCCAGTAAACCTGAAGACCAAGAGGAAATAGACGGGTTTTCCATAGAGTTGAGGAGAGAGTGACCGTGGTTAAAATCAGATAATCTGCGCCTGGTGGGCTGAAAACTTTTCCAGTGGCGACAAACCTGGTTGATGACCCCCTGAGCGACAACTATCAACCAACTATCAACCGGGTTTCTTGGTGGCCGGGAATATATATGGCTGCACAGTTGCCCATGGTGTTATATTACCTCAAATTTCCCCACAAGTCAAGCCTCAATCCCCAAAAATTTCCCCACCTGTAAACCCCCTCCTGGTTGGGCTTTGGCTCCGTCGTCGTCCCTCCCTCAATCCCATGGTGCATAAAAAACCGGTCCGGAATCGATAGAACAGTTGTAGGCAGGATTTTTGACCCTGTTAGTATATGAGTGAGAGTAAACATCTCCGAGGAGTTGGGAATATGGCGACAACCTTAGCACAGGTGGCGGGTTTTCTGGATAATCGCGGATGGCGCTACCACAGCGACACCGACCGAAATCGCATCATTACCGCAGTCAAGTCCGAACAGGTGGAGGATTTTATGATTGTGATTCAGGTGCAAGAAGACGGGGAATATTTGGCTCTGTTTGCGCCGCAGCTATTGAACCTGAAAGACCATGTATATAAAGGCGTGGCGTTTCAGACCATGTTAACCATCGCCTGGGAGGAGAAGCTATTGCGGTGGGAATATGACCCCAGTGATGGAGAAGTGCGAACCAGCACCGGGATAGCCTTGGAAGATGCCACCCTGACGGAAAAACAGTTTAACCGCCTGCTGTCGGGGTTAATTCAACTCACCAATGAGGGCGTGGAAAGGTTGCAGGGGGTGTTGGCGACGGGAAATGACCCCGGAGGAAAGACCACCACCGCCCAAATGATGGCGGCGTTGCGGGAGATGTTGTCCGCTGAGGGGTTGGCCGAACTTGAGGCGCAACTGCAACAGTTACAAGGTGAGGGGGATTCGGTTTGATGACCCTTTGAATCCATGGCCAGCACAGCCAGTTTCCCCTGGGGACTGTCCTCTGTGCATCTGTTTCTGAGAATTTCAATACAAAAGACGAGGATATGATGAAACCATTATTTGAACAAATTTGTGGCTGGTTAGATGGGCGCGGCTGGGACTATCAGCCAGAGTCGGAACAGCAACGCCTGATTTTGCAGGTGGAGGGCTTAACCGTAGTTGTAGAAGTATCAGAAAATGGGGAATTTGTCAAGATATTTCTGCCCCAATTGTTGACCCTGGGTGACGACCATCCCCACTATGAGGCGGCTTTGGAAACCTTGCTGCATCTGGGTTGGCAATATAAACTGGCAAGGTGGCAGCGAGACCCGGATGATGGGGAAGTGCGGTTGCGGGCGGATTTACCGTTAGAAGATAGCCAACTGACCCAAAAACAGTTTTGGCGGACCCTGGAGGGAACCCTGCAAATTGCCCAACAGGGACGGGAACAACTGCGGGGAGTATTGGAGACGGGGGAAGAGCAGGCTAAAACTCAGACTGTCAACTTGGGGGTAGATTCTGAAGTCAATGAACAGATAGCCTTTCTGTCGATGCTATTTGAGAAAATCTTAGCGTATCAAGGCAATGCTCAACAGATTTATCCAATTCTTAGGGAAAATTTGCATCAGCTCAATACTGGCTTAATTCCGGCTTTAGAGCAATATTGGCAAATTTTACAAAGTCGGGAAACTGACCTGCAAAACCAACTGATTCCGGCAATTTTTGGGGAATTTGGGAATCTGATCCAACAATTTCCCCTCGGTAATAAATCCTGGAATCTGGAAATTGCCATCAAATGCTACGAAAATGCCCTCACGGTCAGGAAGCCCGACACCGCCCCCTTAGAATGGGCGATGACCCAAAACAACCTGGGTTYWGCCTACTCTGACCTCCCCACAGGCGATCGCGCTGCTAACCTGCAACAGGCTATCAACTGCTACGAAAATGCCCTCACCGTCTGGAAGCCCGACACCGCCCCCTTAGAATGGGCGACGACCCAAAACAACCTGGGKTTAGCCTACTCTGACCTCCCCACAGGCGATCGCGCTGCYAACCTGCAACAGGCTATCAAATGCTACGAAAATGCCCTCACGGTCTGGAASCCCGACACCGCCCCCTTASAATGGGCGACGACCCAAAACAACCTGGGKWTAGCCTACTCTGACCTCCCCACAGGCGATCGCGCTGCTAACCTGCAACAGGCGATTCAATGCTACGAAAATGCCCTCACCGTCTGGAAGCCCGACACCGCCCCCTTAGATTGCCTGACAACCGCTCGCAATTGGGCAAACCTGGAATTTAATCAAGGGCATTGGCAACAAGCCTTAAACCAGTATCAGACTGCCATTGCAGCCATTGAGCAATCTCGCCGTGGGGCGCTCAGTGAAAGTCGCCGCCAGCAGATTATCCAGGAGTCGATTTATGTCTATGAAAATGCCATCCAAGCTGCCATCAACCTTGACGACATCCCCACCGCCCTGGAAATTGTGGAACGGGTGCGGGCGAAACGTCTGGTAGACTTGATGGCAACTGCTGACCTTTACGCCGACGGCAATATTCCCCCCCAGGTGCAGGAGTGGCTACAACAACTCGATCGCCTCGATGACCAAATCGCCCAAAAACGCCAGGAATTTCAAGACGACTCCCGGGAAACGAAACCCGACGGACTCAAAACCCGCCAACTCCGCGCCGCCGCCACCGTCTCCGCTGACATTGCCGAAATCGAACGCCAAAAACAAGACATCCTCGACCAAATTGGTGGCGTTGATGAAGTGGTCGCCAAACTGCGGCAAGTTCAACCCCCCAAACTCTCGGACTTTCAACCCCTACTCTCGGAAAAAACCGCCCTCGTCAGTTTCTACACCACCCGCAACGACACCCATATTTTCATCCTGCGACCCGGAGAGTCCCAACCCCATTGTTTCACCTGCAAAGGACAGGGCTACAAAACCCTACAACTGTGGTTAATAGAAACTTGGGCGATGCCCTATCTCAGCGATAAAACCCAGTGGCGGGAACAAATGCCGGACACCCTGGCGGAAATTGCCCACCGCCTGCAACTTAACCGCCTGATCACCGAACACCTCCAAGACATGGAGGAATTAGTGATTGTTCCCCATCTGTTTCTCCATCAAATCCCCTTTGTGGCGTTACCCATCAATCTCTCCTCGCCCACTGGGAGAGGGGCTGGGGGTGAGGGTTATCTCGGCGATAAATTCCTGCTCCGATACGCCCCCAGTCTGCAAGTTCTGGGCTTCTGTCACCATCGGGGTCCGGTCTCCATGAGCGATTATGGCACGGCAGAAAATGCCACGGACGACCTACCCTTTAGCGGTTTCGAGGGGTCAAAGGTGGCGGAATTGTTCAAAATTGACCCCCAACGTCGCCTGATTGGTGCCGCAGCGACCCGCCAAAACTACCGAGAGTTACTGGCACAAGTTAACCGCCTGGTCAGCACCCACCACGCCCAAAGTCGCTTTGACAATTCTCAGGAGTCGGGATTAAAATTGAGTGACGGCACCATCAGCGTCAGCCAACTGTTTTCTCCGGGTTGGCGTTTCCCGAAACTAGACGAGGTGTTTCTCTCCTGTTGCGAAACGAGTCTATTTTCGCCCAATAGTGCCATTGATGAACCTGTGGCATTAAGTACGGGTTTTCTCTGTGCGGGAGCGCGGGGTCTCATTGCCAGTCAGTGGTCGATTTACGACTGTTCGGCGGCGCTGTTATCGATTCTCTATCATGAACAGCGCCAAGGGGGGTTAAACCGGGTTCGGGCTTTGCAAGCGGCACAGCAAAAAATGCGCCAAATGACGGCGGCGGAGTTTAAGAAACAGTATAAAAAGCCGGTGGAAAATCATCTGAAAGCTGAGAAGAATCGACTGGCTAATCACGTTAATCACGAGCCACTCCTCATGGGTGTATCGGGTGCGGAAAGAGCGGTTAAAAAGTATGCCAACGACAAGGGTTGTCCGTTTGAGCATCCGGTGCATTGGGGGGCGTTGGGCTGTTACGGCCTGGGGTAAAGATTGACCCTCACCCACAACCTCTCTCCTTAAACGGGAGAGGGGATTACCGGATTTGAGAAATCATTAGAAATGGTTTTTTTTCTCCCTACGAGAGATGTTGAGAAACCGGATTTCTGACTCACCCAGTTTATCTATAGCGTTWTTCATATTCATAAGGTAAAGCCCTCACCCCAAACCCCTCTCCCAAAGAGGGAGAGGGGCTTTGAAAAGTACCTCACCAATCCACCGAACCGCTATAATCGAACTAATTGACAGATAATTGGCGTTGAGAAGTGACGCAATCTTGGAGGTAAAGATTAATGAGTTCCTGATAAGATACCCCTTCTTTTTGAGCCATATTTTGAAAATATTCGATCACATCAATTCCCAGAGAAATTGTGACTTGTTTTGTTAAGGGCTTGGCAAAAGTATTTGGTCTCCTTTTCATTTGGGAAAGATCCTATTCCGGTTCCATGAGTTTATCTCCGATATTCTTGGCTGAGGTTGAGAAACCCGGTTTCTTGACCACGATAGGGGCTATATATATGCCCGCACATTCTCCCATGCTGTTATGATATGTCAAATATGGGAAAAAGTCAAGCCTTAATCAGTAACAATTCCCCCTGATTAAGAAGGGTATCGGAAAGGCGATCGCACCCTACGATAATGTGGGATA
>NZ_PKGG01000213.1:0-9072 GCF_046480465.1 Arthrospira sp. PCC 8006 | reverse complement strand
CTGGAAAGCGATCGCATTTACCTGGGAAAAAAAAATTCACACATCCCCCCCCAAAAAAGTCTAATAGATAGATCCGAAAAACCTCTTGTGGAGTACAAAAAAATATGATTCGTCGTTTTGCTGCCATTACCGGTCTCGTCGTCCTGAGCACCTTGGGAATTTCCACCACCGCCCGGGCTGGTCAAGGTGGGATCGCTGGTAGCGCAGCTTTCACGATTGATGGTGGTAGTGTCACAGGTGTGGCCGTCTCCGCCGCCGTGGGTAAGGAATTTGCTGCAGCTCACTCTTTTAACTACGACGGCAGCAACGCCAACGGCCTACAGAACTCCGCTTTTGCGATCGGTGCTGCGGGTACAGTCAGTCTGAGTGGTCTGGGCGACCCGGCGGGCTTCACTCTCGACACCGTAGAAGACAGCGATCGCGGCACGGCCCAGGCCAACGAATTTACTGCCGGATACACCATTCAAATCGGTACGGCTGGCGAAGACTCTTTGGTTACTGCCCCGTAGAACTGCGCCAGCCTGTAGGTTGGGTAAAGCGATCGCATCACCCAACACCCTGCCTTGTTGGGTTCGGTTGCACTCCACCCAACCGACAAGAGTCCGACAAGGCTCTATAGGATACCTGGAAAGCGATCGCATCACCCAACACCCTGCTTGTTGGGTTCCGTTGCACTCCACCCAACCTACAAGAGTCTATAGGATACCTGGAAAGCGATCGCATCACCCAACACCCTGCNTTGTTNGGGTTCSGTTGCACTCCACCCWACCTACAAGAGTCTATAGGATACCTGGAAAGCGATCGCATCACCCAACACCCTGCCTTGTTGGGTTCGGTTGCACTCCACCCTGCCTACAAGAGTCTATAGGATACCTGGAAAGCGATCGCATCACCCAACACCCTGCCTTGTTGGGTTCGGTTGCACTCCACCCTGCCTACAAGAGTCTATAGGATACCTGGAAAGCGATCGCATCACCCAACACCTGCCTTGTTGGGTTCCGTTGCACTCCACCCAACCTACAAAACTAACTTTTATTTATATCTAGGATAGTTTCATGATGTCACCCAGGTTTGATGCCACTAAAATTGTTTCTGCTCCGACCCCACTGGTTTTTATCGATACCGGAGTCGAAAACATTGAACAACTGATTGAGGGGGTGATTTCCACCGCCGAAGTTTTTCGGATTGAAAAAACCGCTGATGGGGTCGAGCAAATCACCCAGGTTTTACAACAGCGTCTGAATGTCGGCAGCGTTCACATTATCTCCCACGGTTCCCCCGGTTGCCTGTATCTGGGTGACGGCGAACTGAGTTTGGACACCCTGAACCGCTACAAGCCCCAACTGCGACGCTGGGGTGTGGACAACATCCTGCTCTACGGCTGTCGGGTGGCCGCCGGGGATGCTGGGGAAGAATTTATCGCCCAATTGCGACAACTGACCGGAGCCGACATTGCCGCTTCCAAGTCCCTGACGGGAGCCGCTCTCAAGGGCGGTAACTGGGAGTTGGAAGTGAGGACGGGAGAAGTGGAATTAGCCCAAGTCTTGACTGGGGAAGTTGTCGCCAGTTACCAAGGGGTGTTGATGCCGGGAGAATTAATCCCCGTTTTGTTCAAAGATATCAACCCGGGGACTGGGAATTCCAATCCCTCTAATTTCACCGTGTTCAACGACACCCTGTACTTCACGGCTAACGACGGCACCAACGGCTATGAGCTATGGAAGAGCGACGGCACTCAGGCGGGTACAGTCCTGCTCAAAGATATCAACCCGGGGACTGGGAATTCCTCTCCCTCTAATTTCACCGTGTTCAACGACACCCTGTACTTCCAGGCTAACGACGGCACCAACGGCACAGAGCTATGGAAGAGCGACGGCACTGAGGCGGGTACAGTCCTGGTCAAAGATATCAACCCGGGGACTAGGAATTCCTTTCCCTCTAATTTCACCGTGGTCAACGACACCCTGTACTTCTCGGCTTACGACGACACCAAGGGCACAGAGCTATGGAAGCTCATTCCCAACGATATCAACGAGTCTCCCACAGACCTAACACTAGACAACACCAGTATCGATGAAAACGTAGCGCCGGGTACGGCAGTTGGCAGTTTCACTACCACCGACCCCGACACAGGAGACACCTTTACCTACGAGTTAGTAGCAGGTACCGGAGACACGGATAACGCCGCCTTCAGCGTCAGTGGCGACCAACTCTTAATCAACAATTCCCCGGACTTTGAAACTCAGTCTATTTATAACATCCGAGTTCGCACTACGGACTCGGGAGGACTCACTTATGAGAAAGAGTTGACCATCAATATCAATGATATCAACGAGCCTCCCACAAACCTCACACTAGACAACACCAGTATCGATGAAAACGTAGCGCCGGGTACGGCAGTTGGCAGTTTCACTACCACCGACCCGGATACAGGAGATACGTTTACTTACGAGTTAGTAGCAGGTGCAGGAGATACGGATAACGCCGCCTTCAGCGTCAGTGGCGACCAACTCTTAATCAACAATTCCCCGGACTTTGAAACTCAGTCTATTTATAACATCCGAGTTCGCACTACGGACTCGGGAGGACTCACTTATGACAGAGAGTTGACAATTAACGTCAACATTGAACCAATTTACGCCACCGAGGGAAACGACATTATCCGAGGGACTGATGGTCCTAATATTATCTACGGCTTGGGAGGGAGCGATCGCCTTTATGGTAACGGCGGAGATGACTACATCGACGGGGAAGAAGGGGACGACCTCCTCTATGGCGGCGATGGAAACGATACGTTGATTGGCGGTCCGGGTAGCGATCGCCTTTACGGGGAGGCGGGAGATGACCTCCTCGACGGGGGAGAAGGGAATGATATCCTCTGGGGCGGCGATGGAAACGATACGTTGATTGGCGGTCCGGGTAGCGATCGGCTTTACGGAGGCCCCGGAAATGACCTATTTATCCTGCAAGAAGGTATGGGTTCCGATATCATCTACAACTTTGGAGATGGTACTAATCAAATACAAGTGTTGAATGCTGGCGGACAAACGTTAAGTTTCAGCGACCTGGAGATAAGCGATCGCAGTGGCTCAACTTTAATTCAGTACGAGGGTGCCACCCTAGCCACCCTACAACGATTCATCGGAATTAACGAGAGTCATTTTGTAGCGGCCGGGGGAGAATATGAGCGCTAGGTTGGGTGAAACGGAGTGAAACCCAACATTAGCTTGTAGCTTGTAGGTTGGGTAAAGCGATCGCATCACCCAACACCCTGCCTTGTTGGGTTCGGTTGCACTCCACCCAACCTACAAGAGTCTATAGGATACCTGGAAAGCGATCGCATCACCCAACACCCTGCCTTGTTGGGTTCGGTTGCACTCCACCCAACCTACAAGAGTCTATAGGATACCTGGAAAGCGATCGCATCACCCAACACCCTGCCTTGTTGGGTTCCGTTGCACTCCACCCAACCTACAAAACTGTAGGTTGGGTGAAACGAAGTGAAACCCAACACCCCTACAAAACTGTAGGTTGGGTGAAACGAAGTGAAACCCAACACCCCTACAAAACTGTAGGTTGGGTGAAACGAAGTGAAACCCAACACCCCGTGGGTAAACATATACCCCTTTCAAAGGTCAAGAAACCCGGTTTTTCCCAAAAACCGGGTTTCTGAGAACCCGCGAACCCTCGCGAAACCCAACACCCCGTGGGTAAACATATACCCCTACTGTCCCTAAACTAACTCCGAAATCTGTGAAGATACACAACTGTGGCTTTGTGGTTGCCTTAGCTGTCCTCCACCTCACTGCCATTCCCGCAGTCTTGGCACAAACTCCCCTCCCATGGGCGATACCTGACCCCGGATTGAATAAAACCCCCAAACCCTCTCCGCCGCCGTCGGACCCTGACTATATCATCCCCCCTCGCGTGGCTCCTAACGACCAAATTAGCGCCTTTACCACTACTTTAACCCTTAATGATATCCCCATCAGCCACCTGACCGAATGGCAGGTGAGCGGCGTGCAAGCCTTCGCTAATACCACAAATAGCGACATGGTTTGGGACGGCACTTTTAAACTCCACGCCGAGATTATCGAAAGCCTTAGCCGAACTAATATTTACAGGGTAGACCAGCGGGGGAGTTATCTGCAACTGCGGACGGTCCCCCTGGAAAGGCGGGTAACTACCACCACCACCCAACCCCAAACCATGACGGGGTTGGAAATTCAAATGAGTTTGACGGGGGCCTGTTTTTTACCGAATGCTCCCCGTGACCAACAATGTACTTATATGCCGGGGTTGGTCATCGATCGCAATAGCATTGACCCAGACTTGTTCGTGCCGACCCGGGTTTTTCAAACCTCCCAAGTTGGGGATATCTTGGCAGCGGAAACCTTGGCTTTTATGGAGCTTCCAGGTTTTCAAGGGGGAACCTCCAGCCAACCTATCGGGGTGGATTTTTACTTTCCTAATTCTGGCACTTTTCCGGGAAATAGTCAATCACAAAGAAGCACAATTGACCGCCAAGAAGAAATCGACCTGACGATCGCTGGTACATTTTCCCGGGTGCGCCAGGTCGTGAAAGCCAACGATACCCAAGCGGTTTTGGGGCGCACTATTCACGGATTTACCCTATTTTGGGATGATGAAAATCGCTGGCTGAATACGGTTATCCAAGCCGGGGCGCAATTTTTACCGGATTTCATTCCTGACCTCGAAGGTAGCGAAAATCCCGCCAACACCAGAATTAGCCGGAACTTATTTTTTGCTGCTAATAATACCCGTTTACCTAGCAGTAGTTTTACCATTTATTCAGCCGGACTGGGACGGGCTACCAGTTTGACTCCCAATATCAGAAGTGTCAGGGAAATTCCTGGGGCGAGTTATCACAGCCTCTGGCTGGGGCTGTCTCCGGTTATGGATCGCAACTTTGAGGAAGATCGCATTTTTTACCGGGCGACGGGTCCGCAATTGGCGATTAATGGGGGAGGGGAAGGGGGAGAAGATGCCGATCATAATGTGCAGTTATTATCGGCGGTCAATCAAGATATCTTTTCCACCGACAATATACAGAACTTTTACGCCCAAGTTTATCTCAGTTTTTTGCGCCAAGATGTCAACTTCAACCGACAAAGTGTTTACCGAGAACAAAGGCGCTATTATCCCCACCTTAGTTTAACCGGAAACTGGACAAGAAGTCAAGACATTTTCCGCTACTACACCGGGGTTATTGCTTCGGAAACGGTGAAAGTTTACTTAGGGGCAGATTATACATTTAACACCACGGACGGCTGGAGTTTTCGGGGGGGGGGNCGATCGGCTATCTCAACCCCGACCGGGACTATTACAGCCAGATTTTTGGGAATGCTTCTAAACGGTTTCGCCTGGGGAATAATGGCAATTTAATCCTGTCGAGTTTTTTCAATTATGCGATCGACCGAGAAACCCGCATTGGGGATGTAGTTAGCATTTCTCCAGCCAGCGAATTGGCATTGTCGGGACGTTTAAACTGGGGTATTTTTTCCCTGGGTTTAACCAACTATTTCGGGGATATCCTCCCCAATTCCTACGACGATCGCCTACTGATAGAATTCGCAGTCCGCCCAGTCAATAATATCACATTATCCGGTTATATCGCACCTATCGATAAAACCTCCAGCCGCTCAGTTTACGGTAGCAGTATAAATTGGAGACTGAAAAATCAGCCCAACAGTCCCACCCTATCGGCATCCTGGCAACATCAAGAGTATGATTATGGAAACGATATATTTGGGAATAGTCTGTTGGTGACAGACAATATTTTTACCATCCTTTTCCGGGTAGGAAGTTCCCCCAATCCATTCCCCCGTTAAAACCCAGATCAACCAGATTGAGAGTATATCGAGTGAACTTCCTGTTGGGATGTGGGATTTTTTCAGCAAAAAAATTTACATAAGTGGTATAGACTTTAATCAAGCGATCGAGTATCATATTACAGACAAGCCAAAAACCTGATCAAAATTCGGACTGATCTACCAAGGTCTAAACGAGCATATACTGTCGTTGTCCTCCCGGTATAAAAGGGTGGAGGCAAATTAGATGGAAGCCAACCAGGCTCCGATCGCCAAAACCATTGATGTTTTGAATCCCTCGTACCTCTTATGGAAATTAAAGACCCCATCAGGCGATATCGTTCCCCGAAAGCAAACGATGTCCAACCCTTGAAACAGCCAGAAGAACAAGAACTATTAAATCGTCTTTCAGAAGGGGAAATGAATGCCTTCTGGCCTCTCTGGTATTACCATCAAAACTACCTTTTTCATCGCTGTATTAGTTGGATGGAAAATAACCGGACGGAAGCGGAAGACGCCCTCAGTCTAGCCATGTTAAAAGCCAGGGATAAATTACCAAAATACGCCCCAAAAATCACGAATCTCCGAGCTTGGCTAACCCGCTTAACCCATAATCTATGCCTAGATATTCACCGAGAACGTCGCCGAAAATCAATCAGTATCGACAACATATAAGATTCATATATTCAAGCAGAAGATGTTATTTTATGTAGTTGTGAATCCCCAGACTCTCAAATTTTGAGGCATGAGTTAAGGCAGTTTATTCAGAGTGTTGTCAACGAACTACCTGAACGGCTTCGCATCCCTTTCATTCTCCGTTATTACCGAGAACTGTCTTATCCAGATATCGCCCAAAAACTCGGCATTTCCAGAGACAATGCTTACAAACGCATTCAACAGGCACGAGATATTCTCGCCCAGAAGGTGAGAAGTTATCTTTCAGGGGTAGATCCTTTTGAATCAACTTTATCTGAGAGTTTTTACGTCACCAATAATTTGTTAATAGAAGACTCAAAAATCGACGATTTATCTGGTGTAGAGTGTAAATCGGTGGTAGTCAGTTATCACTTAACCGCGACCTGCCTAGACCAACTGTCTCATACATGGCATTTTTTGCCTGGTTTTGTGGCTTATAAAAACCGGCATCAGTCCACTTAATTGGAAAATTCAAACACCCAAAATAATTCGGTGATAGACAGTTATCGATTGGACTTGTGAACACCGAAGGATAACCAGGTGCATATCTGCAATAATCAAACACCACCAAATAGCGAGATGTCTAAAAAAACCTTTTCATGTATGGTATCTGTCACCCTACTTTCCGGGAGTGAGAGAAATGTGTATTTGGTTTTAGACCAAAAACCAACCCGAATCAACCAGAAGCTAAAAACCTTAGATCAGTACATACAAAAATATCCATCGGGATGGAAAAAGCGGCTAGAATTGGCGAATCTGTTGTATGCGACGGGTGATTGGCAACGGGCAATCGAAGAGTATCACCAAGTTATTGAGCGACAACCCCAATTGGTTGAGGTGTATTTAAACTTAGGGAAAATGTTGCAGCTAATGGGGCAAGAAGCGGACGCAGTGGCAGTTTATGAAAAAGCCTTATCCCAAGTTCGCCACGAAGCAACTCAACAGCATCTCGGCGGATTAATTGCCGTCTGTCGGCATGACCTGGAAGCAGCCATTGTCGCCTTTGAGTCAGCCACAGCCCTAGAACCGGACAACATGACGCACTGGCTGGCATTGGGGCGGCTACAGATGCAGAAAGAAGATATATCTGGGGCTTTGGGAACATTTGATCACATTTTGTCAGTTCATCCCAATGATATTGTGGCGCTAATTGACAGCTACGATGCTTTGATGATTCTGGGGGATGTCGGGGAAGCGGAGGTGCGGTTGCTGCGGTTGCTGGAATTAGCCCCGGACGATTGTCAGGTTCTCAAGCGACAGATAGAGACTCGTTGCCGGATGGGTTTGGTATGGGAAAAGGAGGGGAAGCAGACTAAAAAAATGATTGACACGGCACGGCAACGGATGGCTACGGTGGAGGGTTGGGAGTTGCTGGCTTATTATCACATCGCCCGAGAGGAGTTTGCGGAAGGAGTCAAAATTTTGGCTCGGTTAACGGAGGAACACCCCAATAACCCCAAGAGTTGGCATTCCTACGGTTGGGGTKTGTTCCATGCCGGACAATATCAGAAGGCGGCATCAGCAATGGAGACCGCTTACAAGCTGKCTGGCGAGGATGCCAAAATTTATCGGGATTGGTGCAAGATTTTACAGGGGACGAGGCAGTCACAACAACCGGCAAAACTGGAAGCAAGAGTTGCTTGTGTATGAATGGCGATCGCGGTTCGGAAAACCACCCCTGATAATTCGCAAAATTCACAGATCACCCCCCTCAAACGTCTAATACAGCAGCAGCCAGAACATTTAGGACATCCACGGTCCTGAAACCTGGGAGGTGGACTCTTTTGAACCCCTATTCCCTGTTCCCTATTTCCTGTTTGCTGCTATAACTAAGTCAACACCACTATTAAAGGTTAAATACCATGGCAGTCACCGGCTCAATTTCAATTGATGTCAATTAAACTTTCGATCAGATCAAAGGATTGGTCACATACGACAAAAAATATGTCATTGAAGTCATTAACAAGACCCAATATGTCCTGGAGCGCGTGGGAGCCCATAATGACTCGGAAAATTGGCCCCTTGGCGATATCCAACCCGAGCAGTTAGGGGTCRGTCAATTTGACTGTAATTCCTTTTCCTTTGGGGTAAATTATAAGCTCAAAGGGGGATCGGGTTTCATACAATTTGCTGCTTCTTGGCCGCTCATTGGTAAGCGAAAAAKTGGAGTCGGCAATATGCATCAAGATGGTAACGGTCCGGCTCGGAAGGTGTGGGATGAGATGGACAACCCGTCGGATAAATTATGTTACAATGATTTGGTCAGAGTTCGGGCTTTTATGCAAGAAGAAGGAAAATCAATCATCTGGGTATATGAAGTGGTTACTCAATAGTTTTCACTGAAATTTACCAAACGGCGATCGGCTACAATTGTAGCCGATCTTGACTTAACTACGCGGGTGAGATTGGTACAAACCAGAGATTTCATCTAGCCTGAATGTATATTAACCCTCCAAAGTATAAAAACTCGATAGCTCGCGAAAAATCCTAGCCATGTTCAAAGCCACACCTGATAATTGGCAAAATTCATAAATTGAAGATAGCA
>NZ_PKGG01000541.1:0-516 GCF_046480465.1 Arthrospira sp. PCC 8006 | reverse complement strand
CAGCTTCCAATAGATGCTCTCTGTATTCTGCAACTTCTTCCTGCATATCTTCAGGAATAGGAACTTCTTCGAAAGTCATCCCCATATCTTCTTCGTTCCAAACGATAGCCCTGTTGTTGATCAAATCAACTACACCACGGAATTTATCCTCAGCACCGATTGGAAGCTGCAAAGGAACTGCATAGCTCCCTAGCATTTCTTTCACTTGCTTACACACTTCAAGGAAGTTGGCTCCGGCACGGTCCATCTTATTTACGAAACCGATACGGGCCACTTTATAATTATCTGCCAATCTCCAGTTGGTCTCTGACTGAGGTTCTACTCCGTCAACAGCACTGAAAAGGAAGACTAGACCATCCAATACCCTCAAGGACCTGTTTACTTCTACTGTGAAGTCAACGTGACCTGGAGTATCAATGATATTTATTTGATATTTCTGATCTCTGTAATTCCAGAATACAGTAGTAGCAGCAGAAGTAATGGTAATACCTCTTTCCTGCTCGTGGGCCATCCAGT
>NZ_PKGG01000672.1:0-240 GCF_046480465.1 Arthrospira sp. PCC 8006 | reverse complement strand
ATTGGTGGTTAAAGGGGATTACATAGCATCAGGGTCAATGCCTAATTCCCGCAGTTTTTCGGCTAGGCGGTTAGCGCGTTCTGCCTCCTGTTGGGCGCGTTCTGCTTCCCGTTGGGCGCGTTCTGCTTCCCGTTGGGCGCGTTCTGCCTCCTGTTGGGCGCGTTCTGCCTCCTGTTGGGCGCGTTCTTCGGCTTGTTGGCGATCGCTCTCTMATTCGATATAAGTCGAGAATTTTCGCCC
>NZ_PKGG01000012.1:0-53258 GCF_046480465.1 Arthrospira sp. PCC 8006 | reverse complement strand
AATCAGGGCTAATAGTCTTCTCGGTTCATACCTTGAACTTGATTTACAAAATCTTGTACCATATTTCGGTATTCTCTGAGGGTAGTATCAGCCCAATCTCGATCGTCGCTGTTGGCATAGATATGGATTAGGGGTTCTCCGGCATCGGGAAGGATCAAAATCCAATTATCGTCTTGGTAGTTAATGAGTTTGACTCCATCGATCAATTCTAAGTTTTCTGGGGCATGGGTTTCTACTAGATGTCGCATGAGTGCGCCTTTAACAGACCAAGGACAACGAACAGTATAGCGACGGTGTATGACATGGGGGAGATCGGTGCGAATTTGACCGAGCGATCGCTCCTGTGTGGTCAGAATTTCAATCATTTTGGCAATCGAGAACATGGCATCAAAACCGGGGTGCATTTGGGGGAAGATGAACCCCATATCACCACTACCGCCGAGTACGACATTAGGATGAGCTTGACAGGCTTCCATTAAAGCCGTGGGGTTGGCTTTAGTGCGGATAACTATGCCATCGTGTCGTCGGGCGATTTGTTCGACGGCGGAGGAGGCTTGAACGGGTACTACCACCGTGCTTCTGGGGTGAGCGGTCAGAACCATAGTCACCATCAGGGCGGTTAGTTCTTCTCCCCTAATTAGGCTACCACTTTCATCTACTAAAATAAACTGTTCGCCGTTAGCATAGACTTGAACGCCGAAATTAGCTCTCAGGGCTTCCACCACTCGGCCCAGTTGATCGAGTAGGTTTTCGCGATCGCTTGGGGAAATAGCAATTTGATTCAGACTAGCATTGAGGACGACCGCATCACAACCAAACTTAGCCAGTAGTCGGGGTAAAAGGGCTCCCGATACTGCATAGACGTAATCTATCACCACTTTAGCGTTGCTGTGGCGCAGGCTTTCGATATTGAGGTGTCTTTCAAAGGCGGTGCGGTAGGTGTCGATCACTTCGCTGGGGTAGGTCATGTTACCAATTTCAGCCACCCCCGCCCGTCGCAGGTCTTCCTTGAAGTAAGCACCTTCGATTTTTTTCTCTTTGGCTTTGGTGATGTTAATGCCTTTGTTGTCGAGAAATTCAATCAGAATCTGATCGGAGCGATCTGGAGATAGGCGCACATGAATACCACCAACAACGGTGAGGTTACGAATCACGGTGCGGACTACGGGAATAGCGGTGTCTTCTAGGTTAAGGACATTGACTCCCACGGACATCAAGCCCGAAATTAGCGATCGCGTTACCATGCGAGAAATGCGCCGTTGGTCGCGGGATACCGCAACGGTGGCGACTTGTTTGAGGGTTGACCCGTAGGCGGCTCCTAGTTTAACCGCAAATTCGGGGGTAATATCAATGTTAGCGAGTCCGAGAACCCCCCGTTGACCGAAAAGGTTACGCCTAGCGGTGTTTCCCCAAATTAGGTTGATGTTGAGGGTAGCCCCAGATTCAATTTTTTTACTAGGCCAAACGCGGACATTGGGGCTGATCAGGCTTTCTTCTCCTACGGTGGATAGGGAGCCGACTACTGCCCCTTCCAGGACGTGGGCGCGGCGGTCTACCCTGGCTCCTCTAGCAATCACACAGGCGCGTAAATGTACGTCCTCACCGATAATGGCTCCATTCCAAACAATGGGGCGTTTCAGGTTAGCATCACTCCCTACAGTGACATTATCTCCGAGGATAGTTCCGGCTTCTAATTGCGATCGCGGTCCAATTCTACAGTTATTACCAATAATGACTGGGGCTTCAATGCGGGCATAATCATCAATGTAGGTGTTTTCCCCGACCCAGACTCCTGGCGATCGCTCTTCGTAGGGAAAATCTAGCTTAACTTTTCCGCGTAATGCGTCATATTGGGATTCACGATAGGCTTCTAAATGACCCACATCGCACCAGTAACCGTCTGCAATAAAGCCATACATAGGAACCCCTTTGTCTAATAAAAGCGGAAAAAGGTCGTTGGAAAAATCGCATTCCTGATTAGGGGGCAGATATTCCAGGACTTCCGGTTCTAGGACATAGATTCCCGTGTTGACCGTATCGGAAAATATTTCGCTGGTGGAGGGTTTTTCTAAAAACCGCTTGATGCGTTGATTCTCGTCCGTAATCACCACGCCAAAATCGAGGGGGTTGGGAACCCGGGTTAATATCAACGTAGCCTTCGATTTTTGGGAAGTGTGAAACTTAACGGCGGCGCTGAGGTCAAAATCAGTAATGCTATCGCCACTGATCACTAAGAAGGTACTGTCTAAGAGTTCGGCAATATTTTTGACACATCCTGCAGTTCCCAGAGGTTGATCCTCTTCCACCGAATAGGTCATTTGAACGCCAAAGTCGCTGCCATTATGGAAGTATTCCCGCATGATGTCGGGTAAATAGTGCAGGGTAGCGATAACTTCCTGGAAGTGGTGCCGCCTCAGTAGGTTAATGATATGTTCGGCAATGGGGCGGTTGAGTATAGGCACCATTGGTTTGGGTAAATCACAGGTAAGAGGTCTGAGTCGCGTTCCTGACCCCCCAGCCATCAGCACTGCTCTCATAATTCCTCCTGGCGGCTTATTAAAAACAATCTTAAACTTTTCCGGCTAAGATTTAGCTTTTCTTTAGATTCATTTTGGTTTTGCTCACTGAATGCTGCCCAATCATAAATTTTTATGAATTTCGCCGAAAAGTTTGAGTGTACAGGGCTAGATTGTATTTAATTTTACCCCTTTGTAGGCAGGTTAGTTGATATAACTAAGTTCCATTTCACAGATGATTTGGAGGCAAGTATGCAATACACATTTAACTTGGTGGGAGTTTCTCCAATTCTTTCGTTTTTTTACCAGCAACAGCAGCAACAGGAACAACAGACCAGCGGCATTGAATATCTGGGCCATCGTCAGTGTACCCTGGATATGTTTCTTGAATCGGTGGAAATGGTCGCATCTAAGCGGGGATGGCAATGCGATCGCGTTGTGGATACGGTGATTAATTTTTGGATGAATAATTCTGAGAGTATCCAGTATTGGAAAGGCAGACTTGAGGATGCTGGTCACGAGAATTTGCTGGTGGCGCGGGTGGCTGATTTGAAGTCTTTGCGGACTACTTTTGAGTCGTTACTTGATGCTTAATGGGTACATGGCGGGTGGCGGGTGGTTTCAGGAAAATCAGAAGAAACCCGCCCCATGATGGTGTGCCATAAATAGTTAACTATTGATATGATTTGGGATCGCACTCTTGATCCGGTTGGCTGATGGGTGCGAGTTGTTTCGTGGCTTGATCTGATGTCTCGTGCTAAAGCGCTGCAATTTTATGTGATTACTCGCCTGTTATTGGCTCCACTAATGTTGTGGACGATTACTTCGGTGGTGTTTCTGTTGTTGCGGGCGACACCAGGTGATCCGGTCGATGCTATTCTTGGCCCTAGAGCCCCTAGTGCGGCTAAGGAGGCATTGCGATCGCAGTTGGGTTTGGGGGGGTCGTTGCTAGAACAATATATAAGTTATATGGGGGCTCTACTGCGCTTCGATTTGGGCACTTCTATAACTACTCAAGGACAGTCGGTCTGGCAGATTATTAGTGATCATTTTCCCGYTACCGTCGAATTAGCAGTTTTTAGTATGTTGGTGGCGGTCGTCGTGGGAATTACTGTCGGGGCTGTGGCCGCTTTTAGACCTAATACTATTTGGGACACTGGGGGACGCTTATTTGGAATTATTACTTATTCGGTTCCCGCTTTTTGGGCGGGGATGCTGTTGCAGTTGATTTTTGCAGTCTGGCTGGGTTGGTTTCCTTTGGGGAGTCGTTTTCCGGTGACCGTGACTCCTCCTCCTACTTATAGCGGACTTTATACCGTTGATAGTTTGTTGAGTGGCAATTTGGGGACTTTCTGGACGACTATATATTATCTGTGTCTTCCCTGTGTGACTTTGGGCATTTTGCTCAGTGGGATTTTTGAGCGCATTGTCCGCGTCAATTTGAGACAAACTCTACAAGCTGATTATGTCGAGGCGGCACGGGCGCGAGGAGTGCCGGAGTTACGGATTTTGCTGGCTCATGCTCTCAAAAATGCCATGATTCCCGTAATTACTGTGTTGGGGCTGACTTTTGCTGCCTTGTTGGGGGGGGCGATTTTAACTGAGGTCACTTTTTCTTGGCCGGGATTGGCTAATCGCTTGTATGAGGCTATCCGTCTGCGGGATTATCCCACGGTTCAAGGGGTGGTGGTATTTTTGGCCGTGATTGTGGTGGCGGCTAGTTTGGCGATCGATATTTTAAATGCTTGTATTGACCCACGGATTCGCTATTAATTCCCTGTCAGAAAATATACTTAGTTATTAATACTTAGTTATTTTTCTTAATAAATTTTAACAAACTAAAGGGCGTTGGCAGTGTATAAAGGATATTTGAAGGGGTGAGAAGGAAGGCGAATGTTGATTTATGAAGTTTGATTAACATTTGTATCAAAATATAAAATTCTTCTCATAAACCGTGTACAATCTTTTAAGATTTCGGAAAGTGTTCTAGGATACTGAAGAAATGAACCACGGGGCAATTGTTAAAAACCTTTGTCGATGGTTCGCCCCGGAAGGGGTCTTAGGAGGTGACACCGATGGATTGATTGTCGTGATCATTCATGGTGTGTCCAATCCCAACTCAACTCTAAGCAAGTCAACAAGTAGGAGATAAATCCATGTTTGATGCCTTCACCAAGGTGGTTTCTCAAGCTGATACTCGCGGCGAAATGCTGAGTACAGCTCAAATCGATGCTCTGAGCCAAATGGTTGCTGAAAGCAACAAACGTTTGGATTCTGTTAACCGCATTACCAGCAACGCTTCCACCATTGTTTCCAACGCTGCTCGTTCTTTGTTCGCAGAGCAACCCCAACTGATTGCTCCCGGTGGAAACGCCTACACCAGCCGTCGTATGGCTGCTTGCTTGCGTGACATGGAAATCATCCTGCGCTATGTAACCTACGCTGTGTTTGCTGGCGATGCAAGTGTTCTCGAAGATCGTTGCTTGAACGGTTTGCGTGAAACTTACCTGGCTTTGGGAACTCCCGGTTCCTCCGTTGCTGTCGGTGTTGGCAAAATGAAAGAAGCTGCTCTGGCGATCGTTAACGATCCCGCAGGTATCACTCCTGGTGATTGTAGCGCTTTGGCTTCAGAAATCGCTGGTTACTTTGACCGTGCTGCTGCTGCAGTTTCCTAATTAAGCAGCTCCATAGCATATCACAATTCAAACAGTTTAGCTGAAGTCTAAGTTATTTGACTTCTCTTTGTTACCTAATTTTTTGTAAACCAATCGGGAGATAACTCGAGAATGAAAACCCCCCTAACCGAAGCAGTTTCTATCGCTGATTCCCAAGGTCGTTTCCTAAGCAGCACCGAAATCCAAGTAGCTTTTGGCCGTTTTCGTCAAGCCAAAGCTGGTCTGGAAGCTGCTAAAGCTTTGACCTCCAAATCTGATAGTCTGATCAGTGGTGCTGCCCAAGCAGTTTACAACAAGTTCCCCTACACCACCCAAATGCAGGGGCCTAACTACGCGGCAGACCAACGCGGTAAGGACAAATGTGCTCGTGATATCGGCTACTACCTGCGGATGGTAACTTATTGCCTGATTGCTGGTGGAACTGGCCCCATGGATGAGTACCTGATTGCCGGTATTGATGAAATCAACCGGACTTTCGAGCTTTCTCCAAGCTGGTACATTGAAGCTCTGAAATACATCAAAGCTAACCACGGTTTGTCTGGTGACGCTGCTGTTGAAGCTAACTCCTACCTCGACTACGCGATCAACGCCCTGAGCTAGGTCCTTTTTTGCGTTGCCCGGAACGGTAAATAGCTGTTAGCAATTGGGTTATCAGTTATTTAGCAGTCCGGGCATATTTTATTAAAGCGGGATGAGCTTGGTAAAATCGGTATCCGAGATTACCTAACCGATTAAAAAGAGTTTTTTTCTCTATAACGTAAAAAAATCGGGAGAAGATTAATAATGGTTGGTTTAGCAGAAGCAAGTCGCCTAGGAATCAGAGCTTTTGAAGAGTCTGAGCGAGTGGAACTGCGCCCTAACTTCACCGAGGGTGATGTCCAAGCTGTGATTTGGGCTGCATATCGTCAGGTGATGGGTAATGAACACCTGATGCAACGGGAGCGCTTAACTAGTGCTGAGTCTTTGTTGCGCCAGGGTGAAATTACGGTGCGGGATTTTGTGCGAGCCTTAGCTGTTTCGGAACTGTACCGGAAAAAGTTTTTTTATGGCAATAGCCAAGTTCGGTTTATTGAACTGAACTATAAGCATTTGCTGGGTCGGGCTCCTTTGGATGAGTCAGAAATGGCGTTTCACGTTGATCTGTATAACGAGGAAGGCTACGAAGCGGAGATTAATTCTTACCTGGATTCTCCTGAGTATTTGGAGAGTTTTGGTGAAAATGTGGTCCCTTACTACCGTGGTTTTGCTACCCAACGGGGTCAGTGGACTGTGGGATTTAACCGGATTTTCCAACTTTACCGGGGATACGCGAATAGCGATCGCGCCCAGAACCAAACCCAAGGACGTTTAACTTGGGAAGTCGCTCGCAATACTTCTTCGCCGATTTGTCCAGCAGGTAGCGGACAGGCTCTGGTGGGGGCCAATGGTGGCGATCGCGGTCAATTATATCGTGTGGTAGTAGTACAAAAACCCACGCAGTTGACACCGAGAATGCGTAAAGCTACAGCAGAGTACACAGTAGCCTACGAGCAACTTTCAGGACAGTTGCAGCGGATCAACCGCATGGGCGGACGGGTCATCAGCGTGACCCCTGCTTAGAACAGCAAGTTGTTAACTGTTAACCAGTTAATAACAATAGCATAATCAAGTTAGATTGTCTAGGACTAAAGCCGCAAGTAATTCCGTTGTGATTATAGGAGGATTTAAGTGGCCATTACAACCCAATCGTCTCGGTTAGGGACAACAGCTTTCCAGGAGAGTTCTCCGGTAGAGTTGCGTCCCAATTGGAGTCGTGAAAATGCCCAAGAGGTAATTCGTGCGGTATACCGTCAATTGCTGGGTAATGATTATCTGATGGCTTCTGAGCGCCTCATCAGTGCGGAGTCGCTGTTGTGCGATGGTAGCATCACAGTACGCGAATTTGTGCGGTGCGTGGCGAAGTCAGAACTTTATAAAAAGAAATTCTTTTACCCGAATTTCCAGACCCGTGTAATTGAACTAAATTACAAACACCTGTTGGGTCGGGCTCCCTATGATGAGTCGGAGGTGGTTTTCCACTTAGACTTATACCAAAACGAAGGGTACGATGCCGATATCGATTCTTATATTGATTCTCCAGAATATCTGGAGAGCTTCGGCGAGAATATTGTTCCCTACTACCGTGGTTTCGAGACTCAGCGGGGACAAAAAACGGTTGGTTTCACCCGGATGTTCCGTCTGTATCGGGGTTATGCTAACAGTGATAGCGCCCAAGGTGAAGGCACTATGTCTCGTCTGGCGCAGGAACTAGGTGCTAACCGCGCTTCTGTGGTAGTGGCTCCTTCTGGGGATTCGGATGGTTGGTCCTATCGTCCATCTGGACAGAGTGTAACTCCTAGCACTGGGTTCAGCCAAGGTGGAGTTCTGCAAGCGGGACGGACTTACCGTCTGGAGGTTTCTGGAATTCGTGAGCGCCGTTATCCCAGAGTACGTCGTTGCAGTAAGGCTTTCATTGTTCCTTATGAGCAGCTTTCGGCACAACTGAGGGAAATTCAGCGCCAAGGTGGCACAATTGCCAGCATTACGCCTATTTAGAATGGCAAGAGAAAACTTGATTGTTTTGGGAGATTAATAGGAACAATGTTGGGTTACATCAGTGCTGGAAAAATGGGGAGTAGTCCTTCGGGCGCTCGCTTCTTTAAATACGAAGTGGTGGGAATGCGTCAGAATGACGAAACCGACAAGAGTGAATATCAGATTCGCTCGAGTGGGAGTCAATTTGTAATTGTTCCTTACAATCGGATGAATCAGGAAATGCAGCGGATTAACCGCATGGGTGGTAAAATTGTTAGCATTGAGCCGATGACGACCGATAATACGGTGTCTGAGGCTGAGGGCGAATAATTTAGACCATTCAATTCTGATTTTCATGCAGGATTCTGAATCAAAAACCCCAGGTGCATCCCCCCTAGTGGGCGCAGATAATGCGCCTTTAACTGGGGGAGAAGCTGAAGGGGGTGATGCTTGGACAGTAGAACAGGCGATCGCCGCCCTAAACCATCAAGAACCAAATCGTCGCTATTATGCGGCTTGGTGGTTGGGGCGTTTTCGTGTTGATGAACCGATCGCAGTTGATGCGTTAATTAGGGCTTTGGATGATGAGTCCGATCGCACGGCCGACGGGGGCTACCCTTTACGGAGAAATGCGGCTCGGGCTTTGGGTAAATTGGGCGATCGGCGCGCGGTGACTCCCCTAGTCAAATGCTTAGATTGCCAAGATTTTTATGTACGAGAGGCGGCGGCTCAGGCTTTGGAAGGTCTGGGAGACTCTAGTTGTGCTTCGGCTTTGCGTGGATTATTGGTGGGTGGGGTAGAAGATACTGAACCGATAGCGGGTAAACCTCATTTAAAACAGCCTTATGATGCGGTAATTGAAGCCATAGGAACCCTGGGTGCAACTGAGGCGTTAGCTGATATTGAACCTTTTATAAACCATCCGATCGCTAGAATACAATATGCGGCTTTGAGGGCTATGTATCAGCTTACGGGTGATCGGGTTTATGGCGATCGCTTAATTGTGGCTTTGGGGGGGGAAGATTTACAATTGCGACGCAGTGCTTTAATGGATTTAGGGGCGATCGGATATCTTGAGGCGGCGGAACCTATCGCCAATACCCTAGCTGAAAATAGCCTGAAACTAATTGCTTTACAGGGAATTCTGGAACATCATCTCAGTCAAATTGGCGACAAATGCCTATCTGAAGAGGCAGTTAAAATCATGAAGCTGATGGATTCTCTATTATGACAAGGGTTGAGGAACTAATTTTAGCGGTTGAACAGGCGGACTCTGCGGGAAAACTGATAGGGGCGGTGTCACAATTGGCGGCGACGGGTTCTGTGGATGCAGTACCAATGTTAATTCGTGTTTTGGGTTACAACAACCCTGGCGCGGCGGTGGCGGCGGTTGAGGGATTAATAGCCATTGGTAAACCTGCTGTGGTGGGGCTACTAGAGAGGTTAGATGGTTATAACTATGGTGCTAGGGCTTGGGCGGTGCGGGCTTTGTCTGGTATTGGTGATCCTAGGGGTTTGGATGTTTTGCTGGAGGCGGCGGGTAGTGATTTTGCTCTGAGTGTGCGTCGTGCGGCGGCGCGGGGTTTGGGAGCAATTCACTGGGAGGATATGTCATCAGAAGTGGTGTCTGAGGCTAAGGAAAGAACCCTAAAAACTCTGCTGCATACTTCTGATGATACGGAATGGATCGTTCGTTATGCGACGGTTGTGGGTTTGGAAGGTTTGGCGGCTTCTGAGGTGGATAAGCCCAATTGGTTTACACAGGTTGCTGAAAGGTTGGAGGGGATGGTTAATAATGATGAAACTCCGGCGGTTTCTGCTAGGGCTAGTCTGGCGAGGGTAAACTTAGGGATTAGTTAATAATTAGTTGCTTTTGGGATGTTGGGATTTTACTGTGACCTACGAACCGCTTCACCACAAATATCGTCCCCAAACTTTTGCTGCTCTGGTGGGTCAAGAGGCGATCGCTCAAACTCTGACTAATGCGATCCGGTCGCGGCGTATTGCTCCGGCTTATTTATTTACCGGTCCGAGGGGTACTGGTAAAACTTCTAGTGCGCGGATTTTAGCGAAATCTCTTAACTGTCTACAAAGTTCTAACCCGACAGAAACTCCCTGTGGTATTTGCGAGGTCTGTCGGGGTATCACTACGGGAGCGACGTTAGATTTTGTGGAGATTGATGCTGCTAGTAATACGGGGGTTGATAATATCCGGGATTTAATTGAACGGACGCAGTTTTCCCCGGTTCAATGTCGCTATAAGGTCTATGTAATTGATGAATGTCTGACGGGTGATGCTCTGATTTTAAGCGATCGCGGATGGCTGAGAATTGATGATCGGACTCTCGAAGAATGTCGAGTTCTTAGTTATAATGAGTCTACTCAACAATGGGAATGGCAGCAGGTTTTACGCTGGCTTGACCAGGGGGTTCGTGAGACTTGGAAAATTAAAACTATTCGGACTGAGATTAAATGCACTGGTAATCATCTGATTAGGACAGATAAAGGCTGGGTAAAGGCGGCAGATATTACCCCCAATATGAAGATATTATCACCGGAAATTGATGTGGCTGTCAATACGGGATTACAAGAGGTAGAATCTATTGAAAAGTTAGGGGTTAATCATGTCTATGATATTGAGGTAGAACATAATCATAATTTTGTGGCGAATGGTCTGCTAGTTCACAATTGCCATATGTTGAGTACGGCGGCTTTTAATGCTTTACTAAAAACCTTGGAAGAACCACCAGATCGGGTGGTGTTTGTGCTGGCGACTACGGACCCTCAACGGGTTCTCCCGACGATTATTTCTCGATGTCAGCGCTTTGATTTTCGGCGCATTCCTTTACAAGCCATGGCGACTCATTTAGAAACTATCGCCGCTAAGGAAAACATTGCTATTACACCGGAAGCGGTGATGATGGTGGCTCAAATTGCTCAGGGAGGATTAAGGGATGCGGAAAGCCTGTTAGACCAATTAAGTTTACTGTCAGGTGAAATTACTGTAGAACGGGTTTGGGACTTGGTGGGGGCGGTTCCTGAACGGGATTTGATGACTTTATTAGAGGCGATCGCAGAGGGTAACGCGACGGGGATTTTAGACCAAACCAGGGAGTTACTTAACCGGGGTCGAGAACCTTTAATTGTGCTGCAAAATCTGGGGGAATTTTACCGAGATTTATTAATCGCTAAAAGCGCACCAAATCGCCAGGATTTAGTGAAACTTACTCAACCGACTTGGGAAAGTTTATGTGCGTTTTCCCAACGCTGGGAACATGAAATTATCCTGGCTGGTCAAAAACATCTGCGCGATAGCGAGGTACAGATTAAAAATACCACTCAGCCGCGTTTATGGTTGGAGGTGACTTTATTAGGGTTATTACCGGAGGCTTTGCGTCCTCAAACTGTATCTACAGAGGTGGTAAATGTACAGCCTCAGCCTACCTCAAAAATGAGGTCACAGCCTGTTTATAAGCCTCCTGCGCCTACTCAAGCTCCCTCAGAAGCTGTTCCTGTGTCTGCTGCACCCCCGCCGCCGCCACCACCCCCGCCGCCATTAGAACAGCCTACTACTGCTCATCAAGAGGAACCTGTAAACTATGGTCTGGGGGAACTTTGGGAACAGATACTTAGTGCGATCGAACAATTTGGAACTCAGGCTTTGATGCGTCAACATGGTTGTTTGCGATCGCACCATGGTAATGTAGTCTGTATTGGGATTAAATCGCCTCCATTATTAAAAATAGCCCAGACGAAAATTGCTAGTTTAGAAGTTGCTTGTCAGAAGGTTTTTAAGACTAAAATTCAGGTAAATTTAGAAGTGGGAATGGGGCCGATTTCTCCTGGGGTTGAGCCTGAAACAAAACCGATGACTGAGAGGGTACAGCCTCCACCACCTCCACCGGAACCCCCGCCACCACCTACTAGGGAAACAGAAACTGATAAACCGCCCGAATTAACAACTCCTAAGACGGCGGAGGTTTCGGTTAACGTAGATCATGATTTAAATAATACTCCGGTTGATGATGTGGCTATGGCGGCTGAAAAACTGGCGGAGTTTTTTGATGGGGAAATTATCCCTTTGTCTACGGAAAATACACAGGTGACAACTGTTTCTTCTTCTTCTGTGGAATTCGAGGATACTATAGAGTTTGATTCTCCAGAAGATGATGACAGTGAAGATGACGTACCTTTTTAAGTCTTACTGGAGAAATCGGGTTTCTTGGCAGTGTTGAATAAAAAATCAAGCGTATAGCCATGTTACCCCCACGAGACCATGATAAGCGATCGCTCTGAGTTTGTCAAGGGGTCTGGGAGAAATCGGGTTTTTTGAGGGGGTAGTGTTGAATAAAAAATCAAGCGTATAGCCATGTTACCCCCACGAGACCATGATAAGCGATCGCTCTGAGTTTGTCAAGGGGTCTGGGAGAAATCGGTTTTTTTTGTTGACTCTCCAGTTCACAGGAGACTTTAAACTCAATGTATGAAATTATCAAAGGTCTAATGGTGATTTAGTCATGAAAACCACTCATTTACAAGTGGGGGGGATGAGTTGTGCATCCTGTGCATCCCGCATTGAAATAGTAGTGAATAGACTTGATGGAGTTAATCAATGTCAAGTCAACTTTGGTGCTGAACAAGCTGCTATAGATTATAACCCAGAAGCGGTCAGTTTAGAGGCAATTCAAGAAGCGATTTATGACGCTGGATATACAACGAAACCTTTAGGGGGTTTAGGAAAGTTAGAAAAGCCGGGAGAGTCGGAGAGTGATGCCGAGGAAAAAGCACTAATTAAGAAGGTGGCATTTTCGGGATTTGTGAGTTTATTCTTGATGATTGGTGGCTTACCAATGATGACAGGTTTAGACATCCATTTTATACCGGGTTGGCTGCATCATCCCTGGCTGCAATTTGTGTTAACTACTCCGGTGATGTTTTGGTGTGGTCAAGGTTGTTTCACAGGTGCAATTAAAGGATTTAAGCAGCGTAACGCCGACATGAATACTCTAACTTCGATTGGTACAGGTGTGGCTTATGTGTACTCGGTGTTTGTGACGTTATTTCCTAATGTTTTGTTGGGTCAGGGATTGAGTCCCGATGTTTATTATGAGTCGGCGGCGATGATTATTGCGTTGGTTTTAGTGGGGAGATGGTTAGAACATCGCGCCAAAGGGAAAATGTCAGAAGCCATCAAAAAATTAATAGGATTACAAGCAAAAACTGCCCGCGTGATTCGTAATGGTAAGGAGGAAGATATCGCGATTGAATTGGTGCAGGTGGGAGATATTGTGATAGTTCGTCCCGGGGAAAAAATCCCGGTTGATGGAGAGATAATCGAAGGGCGATCGACGGTAGATGAATCGATGGTTACGGGGGAAAGTGTGCCAGTAGAAAAGCAGATTGGTGATGAAGTGATTGGGGCGACAATTAATAAAACTGGTAGCTTTAAGTTTACGGCGGCACGGGTGGGAGAAGAAACTGTTTTGGCGCAAATTGTGCTGTTAGTACGACAGGCGCAAGGTGCAAAAGCACCGATTCAAACATTAGCAGATCAGGTAACTAGCTGGTTTGTCCCGGCAGTGATAGCTATAGCGATCGCTACTTTTGTGATCTGGTTTAATTGGACGGAAAATATTACCCTAGCTATAGTGACTATGGTAGGTGTATTAATTATCGCTTGTCCTTGTGCGTTGGGATTAGCGACTCCGACCTCGGTAATGGTTGGGACGGGTTTGGGGGCAGAACATGGTATTTTAATTAAGGGGGGAGACAGCCTAGAATTAGCCCACAAAATCCAGACTATAGTTTTAGATAAAACGGGAACTTTGACGGAGGGTAAGCCGAGAGTAATTAATTATATCACGGTGGGAGGAACGACTAATAATCATGAGTTAAAACTGCTGCGGCTGGTGGCGGCGGTGGAAGCCAAATCAGAACATCCTTTAGCTGAGGCGATTGTGGAATATGCTAAATCTCAGCAGGTGGAATTTCCTTTGCCTACAGTAGTGGAATTTGAGGCGATGGCGGGAATGGGAGTACAGGGGAAGGTTTCCGATCGCTTAATCCAAATTGGTACTTCTGTATGGATGGAAGAGTTGGGAATTGATACGAGTATTTTTAAAGATAAACAAGGCAGTTGGGAAACGCAAGCACAGACGACGGCTTGGATTGCTATTGATGGGAAAATTGAGGGATTATTGGGGATTGCAGATAGTCTTAAACCGGCTTCAGTGGCAGCGGTAAAGGCTTTAAAATCGATGGGATTACAGGTGGTAATGGTAACGGGAGATAATCAGAAAACGGCGGAAGCGATCGCTCAACAGGTAGCGATAAATAGGGTATTTGCCCAAGTCCGTCCTGACCGGAAATCAGAGATTATTAAATCTCTGCAACAGGAGAGGGTTACAAAGTCTAACAAACTGGCGATTGTAGCGATGGTAGGAGATGGAATTAATGACGCGCCAGCCTTAGCACAAGCTGATGTAGGAATGGCGATCGGGACGGGAACTGATGTGGCGATCGCCGCCGGAGATATTACGTTAATTTCGGGAGATTTACAGGGGATTGTGACGGCGATTAAACTCAGCCGTGCTACGATGAAGAATATCCGCCAAAATCTGTTTTTTGCCTTTTTCTACAATACAGCCAGTATCCCCCTCGCTGCTGGGGTTTTATTCCCGCTAACCAATTGGTTACTTAATCCTATTATAGCAGGGGCGGCGATGGCTATGAGTTCGGTTTCTGTGGTGACAAATGCGTTAAGATTGCAGCGAACTCAGTTATAGAAACAAATCCCCAATTACCTGCTAATTAATCATGGTTCACTTAGCTAGTAAACAAACCCAGAGGCGCACAAGATGATGAAAGTTAGAAGAATCAATAATTGTTTCATGATGTTAATGTTATTAGGTGCGATCGCATCTATTCCGGTGGAAGCGATCGCATCACCGCACCATCATCATCATGGTGGTGGCGAATATGGTAAATTTAGTAAAATCGAACAACCCCTAGGCTTAAAACTAGGTATCACCCTAGCAGGGATAGGCTTAATTGGGTTAGAATTGTGGTGGTTTATGTTCAGCGAACCTCCCAGGAAAAAATCTGGTGATTAGGTTCACCAAACTCCCATCTGTGAGAAGATATTGGTGAGACTATGTTGATCAATCAACCGTCCCCCGTAAACTCAGATTAATATGAAGCTGAAGTCCTTTTTCATTCTGTTAGGTATCGCCACTGCGACCCTGCTACTGGTGGGGGTGAGTTTCTTCCTGACGCTATTAGGTGAAACTCCCCTATCGTTATTGAAGGCGAATGCCAAAACCATTCCTACAGCGACAGTATTTGTGCCCAAAAATGCGCCGTTTACGGCATCGTTGTTGGTGAACCCAGACCGCCTGGAAGCCTTCCGCCAGGTATTAGCTGAACCGAAACAAAGACAGCGATCGCATCAGGAATTTAACCGGTTTAAAAAGATATTACTAGGGAATACAGGACTCAACTACAAACGGGATATTAAACCGTGGTTAGGGGGGGAAATAACCCTGTCTCTGATAGCCGCAGATATTGATCGCGACAGTAGCAATGATAAACAACCGGGATATCTTCTCGCCCTCACCAGCCAAAATCCCCAACAGAGTCAGGAATTTCTGGAATTATTTTGGCAACGACAAGCGGTGTCGGGAGTAATGGTAACCTCGGAAACCTATCGAGGCGTAAGTATTACCTACCGCCAAAGGGAGTCGGTAGAATTAGCGCCCACATTAGCGACAGCAGTATTAAGCGATCGCTTTATTTTATTTGCTAACTATCCCAAAGTATTGCGGGAAGCCATTAATAATTTCCAGGTATCAACCCTAAACCTAGCCAACTCCCAGACTTATCAAAAAGCGATCGCCGCTTTAGACTCCAGCCAAATTGGATTAGTATTTCTAAATTTAGGGAATTGGGAATTAACCCCCGATGAAATCAACGCCCTACCCATTCAACCCAATTTAGCCCTAGGACTGACCCTAAACCCCCAAGGATTATTAGCAGATACAGCCATAATTGCTACCACCAGCGAAGAATTTGAGCCGCCGTTATTGTCAGAACCCCCCAAGGCTTTAAACTATATCAGCGCCAATAGTCCCCTAGTAGTGACCGGACGAGATTTAAACGATTTGTGGGCGCAAACCTCCGGGACTATCGGGAGTAATGAGACCTTGGGGGGAGTTTTAACACGCGCGCGGGTTTCCATACAAGAAAGTTGGGGTGTTGATTTACCCGAAGATATTTTTAATTGGGTAACAGAAGAATACGCCCTCGCCCTAGTCCCCCACCCCATAGGCGATCGCAATGATTGGGTATTTGTCGCCAAACGCACCCCTTTAGCCGCAACTGCTATCGAGGCTTTAGATGCGATCGCAACTGAGAGGGGTTACAGTGTCGGGAGTTTTGTATTAGGGGACTATACCCTATGGGCTTGGACACAACTTAAAACTGTTCCCATTAAGTCTAAAAATAAGACCAGCCCCAAAAAACAGGTGATTGAAGCGGAAGCCATGGGGGTTCACGCGACGGTTGGGGATTACGAAATTTTTACCACTTCTGTTGAGGCGATGGATGCAGCTATCCATAGGGTGGAAACTGGAAACATTCTGACTAATCCAGAATTTAGCAATAGCATCAAATTACTCTCTGGGAAAAATGATGGCTATTTTTATATTGATTGGGATGTCAGTCGGCCAATTTTACGCCAACAAATGCCTTTACTAAGATTGGTGGAATTATCCGCCCAACCTTTCTTTAATCATTTGCGATCGCTGACTATCAGCGCCAGAGGTCGGGAAAATGGCGTACAAAAAGCCACTGTTTTCGCCCACCTCCAATAAACTCCTAGTTAATTGGCTATCCAAAACATCCAGATTGGGCAATAATACAGATAACTCCTCGCACTTGATGTTAGCCTGTATTCAGGAGAATCATAAAATGAACCGTCGTCTTAATGTAGCCGGACTAGGTGTAGCAACTACCTTGTGTTTATCATTGGTAGTACAGCCAAAAACCCTTAATGCTTCCGAAACAATTACAGGAGTTATTCTAGCCCAAAATCCCCCAGCGGCTTCTACCTATAGCCCCGGACCTTGGCAACCTGTCGCCCGAATTAATCCACAAAGGTCGGTTAACCTAACCCTCGTCAATCAATCTAGTGTCACCCTAGAGTATGGTTTGACCACCACGGGAACCGCAAATTTAGCTAATGGACAAAGTATTAGTTATAACAACCTTCCCCTAGACTCTTATATCGTGATTAACCCCTTAGTTGCTTCTTTGAGTCTGCAATATAACATCGAAGTTGTTAATAACAACATCACCCTCACAGTCAGACCTAGTGGCGACCAAGCTGGGTTACGCACTGTTAATATTCAATCAACTGGAGGTATTTTTATCTACTAAATTCAGGCGGACACCATAGGAAGTCATAGGCGATCGACGAAAGTTAAATCGCCACCTTAATATCGGGTTTCTATGAACATTTGGGCTAGGGAAATTAAGACTTAGCCCTAAACGCCAGAAACCCGTTTTTGGTGACTTCCTACCTGTCATCAAGCCTTTCTATTAAAGGTTACTTAAACAGCCCCCTATCCCTATATTAAAAGCTGCTGTATCTCTCGACATATAGACCATATTCTTGCCCGAATTAACCCCGGTTTATATTGATAGGTGATTATTCACCTTTTCTAATAAATCAGTTAATTGTTTTTTGACCGATTCATGGGTATATTCATCATCAGGATGGGGTTCTTGTCCTGGTTGCTGAAAGTGAGGTAATTCATCATACATTTGTCCCCATTTAAAATCAACTTGTCGCACAAATTCATACAGTAATTCTAAATTAGAGGTAATGGATTCTAGGATATCGCGCAACGCTATTAGGGGTTGATTTACCTTTTTTGTAACTCCTGAATCATTTTTTACCCAAGTCTGCAAAACCATTTTTAATGCACCAGGGGAGTCCGAAAGATTTTTGCTGATAAATCCATTGATTTCATTGATAGCCTGGGTTAAAATCGGGATGGGTGATTCCCCCTTTAAAAAACTGCCTCCTTCCCTACCGATAACATCAGCCAAGGTGAATTGACGACCCGAAAGAATATCTCTGTCTAATTGATAGTCAGTTTCTGAGTTGGGGTTGGGTTCTGGTTTATTTGTCATAATTATGGGTGGTGATACCAATACTAGGTTTCATGAGGTTTTCCATCGATGCACTTAACAAATAACCTCAATTTCTGGGTTTTTTATTATCACAAATTACTCCAATTGTCAAGGTTTTTATGTGTGATGTTAAATGGTGAAAATCCCCTTGGGATGGACTGATAATAATGGCCGCCTTTGCAATCCTTCTTCGTGTATAATATGATTGGCTGCCAATAAGCCACTACTAACCGCCCTTTCCATTAAACCACAGGGAAAAGGCATTTTTACCCAATCTCCCGCAAATTGGAGATTAGGAACACCGGAATTTGTGCAAGGGCGATCGCTATAACTACCCGGTGGATAGCCGGAAAAGTTCTTTTGATTGACTAATTCTCGATGTAATAGCGTGGCATTTTGCAGTTCCGGGACTATTTCATATAGTTCTTGTTCAAAGGTAGTCAGCAAGGCTGATTGAGTGGGGAAATCCGCTTCTTTATAACAGTAGGCGTGGAGTTCTACCACACTTCCTCCGGTCTGTTGATGCCACTGTTTATAAGTGTCTTGAAGGCGATGATATAGGGTAATGCTATCGGTTAATTGATAACCCGATACCGAGGTAAAATCGCTATGTTCCCAGGGAAAATCTCGGTCAAACCAGAATCGACACACCGCAAAAGGGTCAGCGATCGCTAATTTTTCGATCTGTTGTTGAACCTGTGGGTTAACATCCCCTGCAGACAGCGAAAATAAAGATTTAACCCCCGGAACATCAGTAGCAAATATGTAATAGTCCGCTGCTAAACTAATCGTAGATTGTGTAACAGATGTAACGGAAAGTTCAGAATCCGCCATTTTAGAGTAGAGCGAGCTTACCTCCTGTTTTAGCTCCCTATTATCCCCCCTACCCTTGGGGGGTTTGTTAGTTTCAGCAATTAACTGTAGGCGAGTAGTGTCATATTGGAGAACCTTAAAGCGGGGTAAATCCTGTTTAGGGGGACCAGAAATCACCCGACCCTGTTGATCATAAATAGCGCCATGACAGGGACAGTAAAAACGTCCATCAGACTCCTGATTAACTGTACAACCTTGGTGAGTACAGGTGAGGGAAATGGCTTCCGTTTTGTCGGGGTTAACAGCATAAACTTCATCCGCCGCGCCAAAATATTCCCCAGTATTTCCTAAACTGACATGGCGATCTACCCAAAAAGGTGCTAACCCGTGACGGTCTCCGGTGGTATAGGTAAGGGAGTCAATTTGTCCGTCCTGCCATTTCACCTCAGAGACTGCGACTCCGGTGATAATTTTACCCCCTTTAGCAATAATTGCATCGGCTATGGGTTGGACAAGACTGCTACCCATATCTTCGCGGGTCCCGTTAAAGGCTAGTCCTTCTGGGTTCCCAAAAAAGTAGAAATGGAAAAACTGCATCAGTTCTCCCGCACTAAGAGAATCGGGCGCATTTAGGCTAGACTTAGCGAAGGGGAGAAAGTACAAGTCATAAAGACCCTGGGGAAATTCTCCCTTTACCCAGTCGCTGACGGAGATCTGATCTAGTCTTTCAAAGCTGTCGGGAATAGCAAAACCACCAATTTCTCGGAAAACTTCCCAGTGTTGGGGTTTGGTGAGGTTAATTCCCCACCGGAGTCGGTTGGGTGATGCGATCGCTAAATCTACTATATTCCAGGGAAAGGCTGAATGATTGGGGCGAAACACTTCCGGATCATAAGTGTTATTTCTCAGAACTACCGAGTAGAATTTAAGAGATAAAAAATTATCTCTGATGTGGAGTTCCTTAATGATGCTGTTCAGGTTATAATACTGGGGGAAAAAACCGTGGAACCCATGTTCCATCATAAACGTCTGGTTTCCTACCTGAATCGGCCAACTGGCAATTTTGCCACCGAGTTGGGGCGATCGTTCCAATAAGGTCACGGCAAACCCCCGTTGGCTGAGTTCGTAGGCACAGGCTAAACCTGCTAATCCGGCACCGACTACAACAACTTTTTTGGGGTTGTTTAAGCTATAGGGAAGAGCAATTGAGTCTTTTTCTGTGATAGTGGGTTGTGGTTTTTTGAATCGTGAATAGCCTAGGATTCCACCAGCTATACTGACTCCTAAAATCTTGATAGCTTGTCGGCGAGAAATAGATGGCAAATTTAGGAATAATTGATGAAATTCAGGCATTGGCAACTAATTAGTTGATTGAGATTAAGATTACCAGTCCCCATGCTATAATTAGCACTTGGGGTGGAGTTTAAAAACGGCTATTTTATAGATCATAACACGGAGTCTAAATTTTAGTCAGTCGGATTTCAAGATTTGGTGATTCTTGTTATTTAGGTTAAGGGTGTCTCTACAAAAACCATCAAAAGCTATTACTGAAGGTTGATTTATTTCGACTGATGGGATTGTGCTTGATTAACAAAAAGTGAGTTTTTGTATGATAAATAACCCTCCTAAAACTGTCCTAGTTGCTCAAATATCGAAGCCACAGCAAATGATTTGGAATTTAATCTTGTCTTCCCAAGGTCTATCAGTTTACAACTACTATAAATCCTCCCATTTACAGTTATTTTTGCAGAAGAAATCTCTGATAAACCAGCTCCCTGATTTATGTATTGTTGATGTCATGTATTTTATAAAGCAAGAACAAAGCCCCTATGAATTTTGTCGTTGGTGTAATTTTAACTATCCCGAAGTTCAAGTTATTTTAACCCATGAAACCGCCGCAAAAGTATCACAAGCAGAACGTCTTTGGGCTATCAGACAAGGGGCGCAGGATTTATTACCAGGATTTCCCGCTCTACACTTGCGGGCAGAAATTATTTTGGGATTGCAACGGGTTTTAGATGTGCTGGATTTACTACCTATTGACCAAATAGAATTAGGTTCGGTCTTCGCTAAAATTCAGAAAATTATGTTTAATTACCATCATTTAGACAGATTAAATATGGGTTAATTAATAACCTAAAATAGATGTAACCCTGTAGGGTGCGTCAGATAAGGATAATTATAATCAAGGGAAGAAATGGATTTCTGACGCACCATGGCGATCGCTGTGCTGTGGTGCGTCAGCCTAAAATAGATGTCAAGAGGAAATGGATTTCTGACGCACCATGGCGATCGCTGTGCTGTGGTGCGTCAGCCTAAAATAGATGTCAAGAGGAAATGGATTTCTGACGCACCATGGCGATCGCTGTGCTGTGGTGCGTCAGCCTAAAATAGATGTCAAGAGGAAATGGATTTCTGACGCACCATGGCGATCGCTGTGCTGTGGTGCGTCAGCCTAAAATAGATGTCAACCTGTAAGGTGCGTCAGATACGGATAATTATCATCAAGGGAAGAAATGGATTTCTGACGCACCATGGCGATCGCTGTGCTGTGGTGCGTCAGGCGCAAATTGTCCGGTGAGGATTCATATAGTCGGCTTCTGACGCACCCTACGGATTATATGATCAAGCTGTGGTGCGTCAGCCTAAAATAGATGTAACCCTGTAGGGTGCGTCAGATACGGATAATTATCATCAAGGGAAGAAATGGATTTCTGACGCACCATGGCGATCGCTGTGCTGTGGTGCGTCAGCCTAAAATAGATGTCAAGAGGAAATGGATTTCTGACGCACCATGGCGATCGCTGTGCTGTGGTGCGTCAGCCTAAAATAGATGTCAAGAGGAAATGGATTTCTGACGCACCATGGCGATCACTGTGCTGTGGTGCGTCAGCCTAAAATAGATGTCAAGAGGAAATGGATTTCTGACGCACCATGGCGATCGCTGTGCTGTGGTGCGTCAGGCGCAAATTGTCCGGTGAGGATTCATATAGTCGGCTTCTGACGCACCCTACGGATTATATGATCAAGCTGTGGTGCGTCAGCCTAAAATAGATGTAACCCTGTAGGGTGCGTCAGATAAGGATAATTATAATCAAGGGAAGAAATGGATTTCTGACGCACCATGGCGATCGCTGTGCTGTGGTGCGTCAGCCTAAAATAGATGTCAACCTGTAGGGTGCGTCAGATACGGATAATTATCATCAAGGGAAGAAATGGATTTCTGACGCACCATGGCGATCGCTGTGCTGTGGTGCGTCAGCCTAAAATAGATGTCAAGAGGAAATGGATTTCTGACGCACCATGGCGATCGCTGTGCTGTGGTGCGTCAGCCTAAAATAGATGTCAAGAGGAAATGGATTTCTGACGCACCATGGCGATCGCTGTGCTGTGGTGCGTCAGGCGCAAATTGTCCGGTGAGGATTCATATGGTCCGCTTCTGACGCACCCTACGGATTATATTAATAGGTGGTGCGTCAGGCGCAAATTGTCCGGTGAGGATTCATATGGTCCGCTTCTGACGCACCCTACGGATTATATTAATAGGTGGTGCGTCAGGCGCAAATTGTCCGGTGAGGATTCAGAGAGTCCGCTTCTGACGCACCCTACGGATTATATGATTAAGCTGTGGTGCGTCAGGCGCAAATTGTCCGGTGAGGATTCAGAGAGTCCGCTTCTGACGCACCCTACCCAGTCCGCTGGCTATAGGGGCGTGGAACATAGGCTGAAAAGGGATATAGACAAAATCAGTAACAAAGAATACAATGGAGGGTGAGACCCCCCATAATAATTGACATGGAACGTAGAAATGGAACAGAAATAGAACATAAATGATCCGAAACGCTCCAATGTTCCTCTGTAATTTCTAACTGTGCCAACTAGATGCAATTAACCGGAGTATCGCGAATTGTGAATAACCAGTCCACACAATCTTTTTCATCCCAGGAGGCGGCATCAGTTAGCAATGGCTATAATTGTAGCTATAATTCTATGTATAGTGCAGCAGTTCCAGGGATATCAGGAGATATACTATTGAATCAACTGATGGCATCAATGCCGACAGCGATCGCTATGGTCGATCGCCAAATGCGTTATGTGGCTATATCCCAGCCATGGCAAGACCACTATAGTGATAGTCAAATTTCCGAGAATTTACTGGGTGTATGCCATGATCAGCTATTTCCCAACTTATCAGATCGCTGGCATGAAAACGCGGAGGCATCCTTAGCAGGAACCTTAGACATTTGGGAATTAGAAACTTGTCTGAGCCTGAGTGATGGCAGTATAGAATGGGTGAAATGGGTTGTCAAGCCTTGGAAAACGGAAACCGGGGCGATCGCTGGTTTAATCCTGTCGTTAGAAGCCATTACAGAATCGAAACAGTTAAAAGATACCCTACAACTGACCCAATTAGCCATGGATAGGGCGGCGGATGCGGTATTGTGGATTACCCTTGATGGTAGGTTATGCTATGTTAATGACACCGCCTGTAGGCTATTAGGCTATTCCCGGGCGGAATTACTCAAACTGAAAATCTACGATATTGACCCTGACCTATCCCCAACTATCTGGTCTGTCCAGTGCGAGGATATCCGCCATAAAGGTTCGCTAACTTTTGAATCACGCCATAGTTGTCGCCATGGCGTAATTTGTCCTGTGGAAGTGAATGTTAACTATTTGGAGGTTAAACCCTCAGATATTCATATTAAAGTTAATACTGCCATAGAAACAGGCGATCGTCATTCTCCCACCTTACCACTACTCTGTTGGTTTGCTAGAGATATCTCCGAACGTCAAGCGGCTTCCTCAGTCATTACCGAGTCGCGCGACCAACTCGAAGCTGTTTTGAATGCTGTACCAGGGTTAGTGTCTTGGGTAAGTTCAGACCTAAGATATTTAGGGGTTAATCAACACCTAGCTAATGCTTATGGTGTACCCACCCATCAATTCATCGGTAAAGAGGTAGGTTTTCTGCAAACCAGCCCAGAATTCAATCAATTTGTCTATGCTTTTTTTGATAGCAATAACTGGACAAGTTCGCGGGAAATTACTGCTAATGTTAAGGGTGAACCACGCACCTATTTAATTGTAGCTCAAAAATATCATCGAGGGGCGGCGGCGGTATTTGTTGGGTTAGATATTACCGAACGCCGTAATATGGAAATGGCGCTGCGCCTAAGTGAGGAACAGGAAACTCGCCGCCGTAGCGAGTTAGAAGCGGCTTTAGTACAGTTACAACGCACCCAAACCCAATTGGTGCAAACTGAAAAAATGTCTTCTCTGGGACAATTAGTGGCGGGAATTGCTCATGAAATTAATAATCCGGTTAATTTCATTTTTGGGAATCTGGGTCATGGATATAAGTATATTGAGGATCTACTGAGATTGGTAGATTTATATAAACAGTATTATCCAGAAACCCCGCCAGAAATTGAGGAAGAAATGGAGGAGATAGGTTATGATTTTATTAAAATAGATTTACCGAAGATGTTTGAATCTATGCAGGTGGGAGCGGAACGCATTAGGGACGTGGTGCGATCGCTGCGTGTATTTACCCGCCTAGATGAAGCCCAAATGAAGGCGGCGAATATTCATGAGGGCTTAGATAGTACCTTGCTGATTTTGCAAAATCGCCTACAGGCTAAGGGAGGGCGAGGGAGTATAAAACTGGTAAAAACCTATGGAGATTTACCGTTAATCGAGTGTTATCCCGGACAATTAAATCAGGTATTTATGAATCTGATCACCTACCATATAGATCGGCTAGAAATGGCGATGGTAGGAAGCGATCGCATAGCTCATCCTACCCTGTCAGTAACCACTACTATGATGGAGTCAAAAGACAAAAAAGGGGTGATGATTTCCATAGCTGATAATAGTCCCAGTTTAAGCCCAGAGGACGTTCAACAGGTGTTTGAACCATTACTAGCCACGCCTACTTGTGGTCAAAGAACCGCCCTAGGATTGTCTATAGCCCATCACCTAGTGGTTGAAAAGCATGGTGGTGAACTCGCTTGTGTTTCCCCACCCCAAGGCGGCTTGGAGTTCAGAATATATATACCGCTAAAGTGCAACTAGAGAACTTGGTGGGTGTAGGCGTGTTGCTTAACGTTATCTTCCGTGCTAACAATTCGTTCAGAATTAAGTAGGCGTTTGCGTTCGGTGGAAAAGTTCAATTTCTCGAAGGTAGTTCCGACTGGAATATGAGACTTAGCCACCTCACGGCGTTTGTAGGTACGCGCGGCGGCGATGGTACGTTCTCTAAAGTCGTCGCAAAGTTGAGTGTCTGGGCTGAAGGCTTGAGGAAGTGTAACAGACTCATCGGTGAGTAAGGTTCCCAGGGTCACAGCAGAGGCGATTTTATAGGAGGTAGGAATACCCTTGATAATAGCTTCTAAGGCGGCTGAGGGGATGGGTTCGGCGATAGTAACAGGTTGGACTTCCCCATCTTCTTTAATAAAGCAGTGGGCTAAACCAATGACAATGTAATCATCACCTGTCAAATCAGGAGCATCGGAAAGTGTAGTTGCAGAAGTCATAATTATTTGGGGATAAATTTAGCAACAGCTATAGAATATTTTGCCACAAAAGCGGCAAAGGACAATTCAGGTTAGCTATTCCCTAATGCTATCAGCGATTTGGTGATAACCTTGAGCGATCGCCAACTTACCCCGTAATAAGCCAATACTAGCCCCAGGACAAATCCATTGTAACGTTTCCGGCGTAAATCTATCCAATAGAACCCCCACACTGCGAAGTTGTCTCGACCAGTGAAAAGTTTTAGCAGTTCGCAGGGGGACAGGCTTACCCTTAGCATCAGGTAACAGATGGCGACCTGAAAACAATATCCCCCCATACTGGGAAGTATAAACACAGGAGGAACCGGGAGAATGTCCAGGAGTCCAAATCACCGTCATTTCAGGAGTTAGGGAAAATTCCCTTTCAAAAGATATGACCTCAGCTTCTGGTAACAGATAGGTTTCCTGTTCTTGGCACAAAATTCGACAGCCAGTGGCTTTCTGAATTTCCCTAGCCTTACCCATAGCGCCGCGATGGGTGATCACTAACCATTGTAGGCCCCCCTGTTCCTGGATAAACCTTTGCTCAGTTTCTGTCCAAGAGGGAGCATCGATCAAGATATTACCTGAATTTTCTACAATAAGGTAAGCTGTCCCACCTAGAGTATCTCGGTTTGGTGAAAATCCATAAATTGTTTCAAAAATAGGTTTCGGTGGTTTGGTTGTAGACTGCTGTTGGACCATTACGCTGTTTGGTGTTGCTATGGGCTATTTTTGAATCTCAACGAGTTATCGGTAAACTATACCAGATCCTCTTTTATGGTTTCCCTGATTCCCGGTTACGGTGTTCCCTGCGATCAAAATATCATTATGGTTTTATTACTACTAATTCTAGGACTTGTTACTTATTTAGTTTTGCGCCAAAGTGTCACCCGCATTACCAGGACTCCGGTTTGGATATTGTGGTTGGTGATGATGGCACCTGCTTTTATCTGGAGTGGCTGGGTGATAATTTATGGCAAACAGGCCCCGATTCCGGCTTTACTGGTGATTATTCCATTTATTGTCTGTCCTTGTCTATATTGGATTTTGGTGCATATTGGTCGGCAATATCCTACCCCAGAAGATGCCGGAAGTGAAACAGATTCGTCTGTGTCAGAAACTACCAAAACTCCAGAACCTGTGTCACCTATCAGCCAGAGTGAGGAGACTAAATTAAGGGCTTGTTTCCCTTGGTCTGTGTTTCCGTTGCATGATGTTGAATATCGACCCCAGGCGGTGATTTGTCGGGGTCAATTGCGATCGCAACCTGATATAGCTTATCAAACGGTACGAGAGAAAATTGAGGCAAATTTTGGCGATCGCTTTTTGGTAATATTTCAACGAGATTTATCTGATAAACCCCTATTCGCCCTAGTCCCAAATCCCCAACGTCACCCCGACGGGACTCCCAAATCTGATCAAGACCTGCTGAGTCAGCCTCTGTTAGCCTTGGCGCTCATGGTGATTACTCTGTTTACCACTACTGTGGCGGGAAGCACAATTATGGGAATATCAAATCAGGATTGGCAGGATGATCCTTCCCTATTGTTGATCGGGTTTCCCTATGCTGTCGCTTTAATGGCGATTTTGGGGGTTCATGAGTTATGCCACTATTTGACCGCTAGATACCATCAGATTCAGGTCACCCCCCCCTATTTTATTCCAGTTCCCTTTTTTCTGGGAACTTTTGGCGCTTTTATTCAAACGCGATCGCCATATCCCCACCGCCGCGCTTTATTTGATGTCAGTGTCGCTGGTCCCTGGGCTGGTTTACTGGTGACTATTCCTTTATTATTCTGGGGATTTGCTCATTCGGAAGTCGTCGATATTGTGCCTGATAAGTCGGGAATTTTGACCTTTAATGCCCTTAATCCTAGGTTTTCGATGTTTTTAACTATCTTGGCAAAACTCGCTTTAGGAGATGCTTTAAGCAGGGGTATGGCTATCAATTTACACCCGGTGGCGATCGCTGGATATATAGGCTTGGTGGTTTCCGCTTTTAATTTACTTCCTATTGGTCAATTAGATGGAGGCCACATGGTCCATGCTATGTTTGGTCAGCGCCTGAGTATGATTATTGCTCAAATTACCCGCTTTTTGATGTTATTCGTGGCTTTAATTCAGTCGGAATTTATGATTTTAGCCATCCTGCTATTCATTTTGCCCCTTAATCATGAACCAGCCCTTAATGATGTTAGTGAAGTTGATGAGATCCGAGATATAATCGGATTGATTACTTTGGCACTTTTACTAACCATTATTTTACCTATGCCTCGCCTATTGACTCAACTTGTGAATTAACCACCATTCACCACAATTCCTAAAGTTACACCCCATTAAGACAGGTCGAGGAGCCTGGTCATACTGTTCACTATTTTGCTCACCCGATCGCATTATCTAAAATGGTGAGGGCAGATGTCAACTTATGTCTTATCATCAAGATGGATGGAAAAAATTAAGCAAACTGACAGCATCCAGAGATTTAAGCCCAATAATTCCTGGTGTTAGATGATGCCAAATTTACGGTTAGTGTGATTTAAAAACGTGGGTCAGAAACCCACAGGATTTCCTCTACTTAGATGGTTAATTCGTGAATTGCTAAGGAGTGAAAAAAGATGTTAAAACTAAGTCAATGGAAGAGTTTAATGGTCGTAGCTACCTGTGCGATCGCTTCTCCCTTATGGTTTGCTAATCAAGGGATAGCCCAGTCTGGGTCAGTGTTTAATCAAAATATTTCTGAACAATATATAGCTATGAATCACCCCATTGCAGATAGTAGCTGGAAACTCTCATTCTGGAGTCAAGCTGATAGGTTAGTTGATGTGGTTTCTGGTAGTGAAATCACCCTAGCTTTTGACCAAAATGGAGTTAGTGGTTCGGCGGGATGTAATCGTTTAATGGCAGGCTATAAAGTCCATGATAATCGCCTAGAAATTAGTGGGGTAGGTGGCACGAGAATGGCTTGCGAAGAACCCTTAATGAGCCAAGAGTTCCAATTTGTGAAAGCCTTAGAAGGTGTGCAAGAGTTTCGGGTAAATGGTGATAATTTAATCATGAATTACCAAAATGATTCAGGGTCGGGTTTTATGGTGTTTACCAAGCATGAGCAAGCCAGTTTGGACTCAATGTTAAATAAGCCGTGGCGGTTGTTATTTTGGACAAAATCTGACTCTATGATTGATGTCGTCGCCCATAGTGAAGTTACCTTGGAGTTTGCCGAAAATCGCATCTCTGGAACTGGTGGTTGTAATCGTTTAATCGGTGGTTATGAGGTGAAAGACCAGCAATTAGAAATTACCACCTTAGCCTCAACTTCCATGGCTTGTGAACCAGAGTTAATGACTCAAGAATCGCAGTTTATGCAGGCTTTAGAGGGGGTGCAAGAGTTTCGGACTAATGGTAATAATTTGGTGATGACCTTCCAAAACGCATCAGGTTCAGGTATCATGGTATTTGAGCATGATAATTGAGTAGGGATAATTGATAATTAGGCGGTTAATTTGACATCAACCGCCACCAAGAAACCTGGTTGATCCGTTAGCAATTATTTTGCTACGGTAAAGTTCTTGGCTGAGTAAGGCCTAAAAATTGGGGACGGGTTGATCAACCCTTTCCCTAGCCCTTAGTCCCCGTTTCAGCAAAATTACGGCTATCCTTACTACATTATTGCTAGAGTAGCGATAGAGTAAGGATAGGCAAAATACATAAAAGTTTACAAATCTTGGTGGTGTGATGTTCCTCCTGCACGGACCAAAAGCACACCCCAGGGTTAGGTAAGTACAATAGCTCGACGGGAAAAGCACAAAATGTTTGAATATTTTTCAGATAAAGCGATCAAGGCCGTGATGCTCTCTCAGGAAGAGGCACGACGTTTAGGACATAACTTCGTTGGGACTGAACAACTGCTACTGGGTATTATTGGGGAAGGAACCAGTATCGCCGCCAAGGTACTCTCAGACCAAAACCTAAACTTGGATAATACCCGCCGGGAGATTGAATCTATTATTGGGCGCGGTTCTGGTTTTATGCCACCAGAAATTCCGTTTACACCTCGCGCTAAGAGGGTGTTTGAGGCGGCGATGAAAGAGGCTAGGCAGTTGGGCAATAATTATATTGCGCCAGAACATATATTGCTAGGGCTGTTGCAAGATGAAGAAGGTGTAGCAGCCAAGGTTCTGGAAAACTTAGGTATTGAGCGCCGACAATTACGCACAGAACTGATTAAGAATTTAGGGGAGGAAGTCCCCGCCTCAGCCGGGGGAACCTCCCGCAGTTCGGGGCGCAAAACGGCTACCCTCGATGAGTTTTCGACTAACTTGACTCAGTTAGCAGCTCAAGGAAAGCTAGATCCTATCGTAGGACGCGATCGCGAAATAGAACGGGTGATTCAAATACTCGGTCGCCGTACTAAAAACAACCCAGTGCTAATTGGTGAACCGGGGGTTGGTAAAACGGCGATCGCAGAAGGACTGGCTCAACGTATTATTAACGGAAATGTGCCGGAACTTCTGGAAAACCGACAAGTGGTGAGCCTGGAAATGGGAACTCTGGTGGCGGGAACCCGCTTCCGGGGAGAGTTTGAAGAACGACTCAAAAAAATTGTTCAGGAAATTAAAGCCAGTGGCAATATTATCCTATTAATTGATGAGATCCATACCCTGGTGGGAGCGGGAGCTATTGAGGGAACTATGGATGCTGCTAATATGCTTAAACCGGCTTTAGCACGGGGAGAATTGCAGTGTATCGGCGCAACGACTCTGGATGAATACCGCAAGTATATTGAGCGTGATGCTGCCTTAGAACGCCGATTTCAGCCGGTAATGGTGGGAGAACCTAGCGTTGAGGAAACTATCGAGATTCTATTTGGGTTGCGGTCGGCTTATGAACAACACCACCGCTTGAGTATTTCTGATGAGGCGGTTTTGGCGGCGGCGAAACTATCTCACCGCTATATCAGCGATCGCTTTCTTCCTGATAAGGCGATCGATTTAATTGATGAAGCTGGCTCACGGGTGAGGGTGATGCACTCTAAGTTACCCCCAGAAGTGCGAGATCTGAAAGTGGAACTGTCGGACATTGTTAAACAAAAAGATGCGGCTGTTCAAGCTCAGGATTTTGAGAAGGCTGGAGAATTGCGCGATCGTGAATTGCAATGCAAAGACCAAATTGAAGCTGCTTCTCAAGTGGAAACTAGCATCAAAACTAACTTAATTGTTACCGAAGAGGATATCGCTGATGTTCTCTCGGCTTGGACGGGAATTCCGGTCACTAAAATGACTGAATCTGAGTCCTATAAACTGATGCACATGGAAGATACCCTACATCAGCGCCTGATCGGTCAACATGAGGCTGTTAGCGCTGTTTCCCGCGCTCTTCGTCGCGCTAGGGTGGGACTGAAAAACCCCAACCGACCGATCGCCAGCTTTATCTTTTCCGGTCCAACCGGGGTGGGGAAAACCGAACTAACTAAGGCTTTGGCTTATTACTTTTTTGGTTCCGTGGAAGCGATGATCCGTTTGGATATGTCGGAGTTTATGGAACGCCACACAGTTTCTAAGCTGATTGGTTCCCCTCCCGGTTTTGTCGGCTATGATGAGGGTGGACAACTGACGGAGGCGGTGCGTCGTCGTCCCTATACGGTGATTCTGTTTGACGAAATCGAAAAGGCTCACCCGGATGTCTTTAATATGCTATTGCAGATTTTGGAGGATGGACGACTTACTGATGCTAAAGGTCGCACTGTCAGTTTCAAAAATACTCTGATTATCATGACCTCGAATATCGGATCGAAGGTGATTGAAAAGGGTGGCGGCGGTCTCGGTTTTGAGTTTGAGGAATCACCGGAAGATGCTCAATATACTCGAATTCGCAATTTGGTTAATGAGGAGTTGAAACAGTATTTCCGACCGGAGTTTATTAACCGTCTTGATGAGATTATTGTCTTCCGTAAGTTGACGAAAGATGAGGTTAAACAGATTGCTGATATCCTGTTGGAGGAAGTGTTTGCTCGTTTGCGGGATAAGGAGATTGTCTTGGAAGTGAGCGATCGCTTTAAAGATCATATTGTTGAGGTGGGATATGATCCTAATTATGGCGCTCGTCCCCTCCGTCGTGCGATTATGAACCTCTTAGAAGATGTCCTGGCGGAAACTATGCTATCGGGTACACTTAAACCAGGTGATCAGGCTTTGGTAGACTTGGATGATGATGGACAGGTCAAAGTGATCACGGGTGAAGAACGTCTGCGTCGGCTTCCTGAATATGCCACCACTAACGGCTAAGTAGTTGATCTTGGGAGACGAGGAATAATCCCTCGTCTCTTATTTAGCCATGGTTTTTATAGATTTTTCGGCGTTTAAATAATGCGATCGTCATCAGATTTACAGAGGCGATCAAATTTCCACACAATCTTTGATTCCGACTTTCCTCTATCTCTTGTGATCTGGGTGTTTCCCATTCTTTCCCTAGACAATTTTACCGATTGAGCATCCCCTAATATCCATCGGTACAATCAAATACCTCAACCCCTCTAATCCAATTAGGGCAGACATTGCTATACTAATAATAGCATATCAACCTCAAAATAGGCAACATATTCATTCTAACTTTCCACATCTGATTTTAGCCAACCCACCCCAAGGAGGCGACATGGTTACAGAGATTAAAACCACCCCCAAAACCCCAATTATCTACCCCGAAAGCGACGGTCAACCTATGGCAGAAAATACGGAACAATTCCGCTGGATTGTCACGATTCAAGGGGGAATTGATGCCCTCTTTAAAGATGACCCTAACGTATTCGTAGCCGGAGATTTACTCTGGTATCCCCTAGAAGGCAACAATAAACTGCGAGTGGCTCCAGATGTGATGGTAGCCTTGGGACGACCGAAAGGAAAACGGGGGTCTTATTTACAATGGCAGGAAAATAATATCGCCCCCCAAGTAGTTTTTGAAGTCTTATCTCCCGGAAATACCTTAACGGAAATGGCGAAAAAGCTGGAATTTTATCAGCGTTATGGAGTGGAAGAATACTATATTTATGACCCCGATAAAATTGACTGCTGTGGCTGGATTCGCACAGAGAATCAACTCACGCTTATTGAAACTATAAACGGCTGGATTTCTCCCCGGTTAGGGGTACGATTTGAAATCTCGGAGTCGGGGTTAGAATTGTATCGTCCCGATGGGCGGAAATTCTCGACTTATATCGAATTAGAGAGCGATCGCCAACAAGCCGAAGAACGCGCCCAACAGGAGGCAGAACGCGCTAACCGCCTCGCCGAAAAACTGCGGGAATTAGGCATTGACCCTGATGCTATGTAATCCCCTTTGAGGAGGAATACACCCAGAAAGTAAAGGAATCTGCTGATTGTGTTCTGGGTGTGTTTATTATCGCGCCTTAGTTATGTTCGGATCAGATGAGCGATCGCCTAATTTTCCCAAAAGAAGGGGGGTTTATGGGCGTTCCCAAAAGAAAACCTGCTTTCGGAAACCTCCGCGATAACTAACCTTATGATGGGGAATATACCCCATTTATTCCTCGGTATAGATATTTTGTTTTATAAAACCTCCAATTCCATTGAATTCTGAATATTTAATTCCAGTATGCCATCACTTATTTGATTCGGGACTACTCCCAGAACTTTAATCTCTTTATTCTGAAGTTCCAGCAAATTCGTACCACCAGGAACTTGATTGAGAATTTGCGAAGATACTACCACCCGATAAAGTTGATTACCTTCTGCCATCAAATTTAACCAAACTGTGTCAACAGTCGGCCGCCTCCAGCCATTGACTCGACCCCTGATCACATTCCCGCCATGAGTAACTGTTGTCGAAACTGTACCCGCCTCAGTTGCACAAAAGAAATTAACGGGATTCTTCCCAAAATCAGAACAAACTAAAATTTCTTCGGTTCTCCGGATAATTCCTCTGAAATTGGTATAATCTGATTCTGAGCCTGGGCCATAGTTGGCTTGTTTTTGAAGGTCTGGAGGGGCGTTGAACAAAACTCTTTCGATTACCTTTTTGTCTGATTCTGAAAGTTCGGGAGAGAGATATACTCCTGCACCCGGAATAGCTCGACTCAGGTGGATGATACGGATATCTGGATCGTTTTTGACTGTATCACCTAAAGCCCCCGCACCCAAATCTGCTTTTCCGGTCTTCACCATTTCCCGAATATTCTGCCCTCGGTGTCCCATATCTACGGTTAGAGTTTTGCCATACAAATCGTAAACGGGCATATAAAAACTCGATGCTGAGTTGAACCCGCCCAAGGCAATTACGGTGCTTGGTGTTATGTCATTGATAGATTGAATTGGGCTGTCCGCTCTGACGTACAATGCAGAATAATAATAAGGCGGACGTTCAGGAAACATTAAAGCGGCAAACGTATAACTGTTATCTTGGGCAGCAACAGAAATGATCGGAGACAGGGTAAAGACGACATCCCACTCTTTCTTGGCTATTCGATCCTTGGCTTCTTGGTAAGGTAGATTATGGTCACCATCGATCGCCAAGTCTACTTTTTTACCCAGAAAAAAATCAATAAAATTACTGGGGATTAACTCTTGTCGTAAATAATCTACTAGGTCGGTGTTGTACTTGGGATTGCTTAAACTGCCAATTGTTAAGGATTGGGCTTGTACTTTCGGTTTCCACAGGTAGGGAAGCGATCGCCACCCCAACCCTAGAACAACTATAGAAACAATTGTCGATAGAACCAATAGCCCACGTTTTGGTGATGTTGGTGTTGATGTGGGTTGTGGTACAGAAGCGGGAATATTATTGGGCTGCATCTGTGTATTCGTAAGAGATTTGAGCATTTCTGCGGCGCTAGAGTAGCGATCGCCAGCGCGGGTGCGAACTGCTTTATCTAACACATTGGCTAAACCGCCACTGACTTCTGGTGCATCTTGTCGCCAAAGGATTTCTGCCGTCCCCGGGTCGATCGCCAAATCTTGCGGCAGCTTACCTGTTAACAAATAAATTGCCGTCAGTCCCAAACTATATAAATCACTAGAATAAACAGGTCTACCGATTGCCTGTTCAGAAGCCATAAACCCAGGAGTACCAATTACAATCGAGTTAACCGCATTTCCTTGGGTATTGAGCTGGGTACTCATGGCTTCCTTAACGGCACCAAAGTCAATCAACACTGGCTTGCCATCTTCCTGGCGCAAAATAATATTGTCCGGTTTGATGTCGCGATGGACTATTTGCTTGTCGTGTATGTATTGAAGCACTCCCAACAGACTGGTCAAAATTGCCCTCACGGCACTTTCGCTGAGTTTACCCTCCCTTTGCACCTTCGCTTCTAGTGTTTCACCCTCGATATACTCCTGCACCAAGTAAAACTTGTTCAGTTCCTCAAAGTAAGCGTACAACCGAGGAATCTGGTTATGCTCCCCCAAAGTTTGCAATGTTGCCGCTTCCTGCCGGAATCGTTCTTTCACAATATTGTTAAACTGGCGTTGAACTTGGCGCTTGAGTTGCTTGATCACATAGTTTTGCTGCAAGGGCATCTGGGTGTCTTGTGCCAGGAATACCTCGCCGAAACTACCGGTTCCTAGGGATTTTATAACTTGATAGCGACCATTTATAAGTTGATGCTGATTATTTAAGGGCGTTTGCATGATCGCTACTCTTGGCTGGGGCTGATTCGGTGAGTGGGACGGACTGGACAGAGGGAACGATCGCCTTTTAACGTTAATCATAAGTTCTGTTAATTATCCATTAAAGCCGTTCTTATGTTTCCAGACATCAGTATTTTTACTGAATTTCCTGAATACATAAGCAGGGCGCGATCGCTTGTAAATTGACAATCGGCATCACTCCTGAAATTGCAGGTTACACTTACCTATCGCCTTCGCGGATAACTTTTACGCAAATTGGGAAAAATTTTTGGGGTTAATCCTCAAACAGCCCAGAAACCCCGTTTCTCCCGTCGAGACTAACGACAACAACCCCCGATCGCCTCCACCGCTAGATGACCCAAACCAATCGATTCCAGAAGTTCCGTCCACCCGGCTGCGATATCTGCATTTCCTGGATTATCGCGACGCAATTCAGCGAGAGTGGTTAGAGTTTCGTGCCATAACCCATTCGCCGCATAGACTTCCACCCGCTGCATGGGTGTTGTTGCCACTTCTAGCTGACTGGTTAGGGTTCTTGAGGGGGCAACTCTTTCCACCATTGCTTGTACATAGTCATCCTCAGCCCGAATTCTCGGATTGCATCGATAGGAGAATTGCCACAAATATTTTTTGCCAATTTCCAGGGGGGGGAGGCTTTCCGGTAGGCGGAAACTCACAATTCCCGGTGTGTCGGTAATCCTGACCACGGTTTGGTAAACTTGGGTTTCTTGTTCATCCAAGACCACAAATTCTACCTCACGGGTCAGCTCCGAGGAATAAGGCACATAAAACCAGAATGTGGGATGTCCCGATAGGGTGTAGTTCACTTGACTGGGAATTAATGCGGTCAGAGGTTTATCCACGGCGGGACAGGAGGTGCGACTCCCAGAACCTTCGCGATCTTCTGGGGGTTGGGGGTCTGGTGCATCAAAGGCTGTGGCAACCAGGACATCGGGTAATGGGAATTGATGATTTTCCGGGCGTAATTCCCTGCTATAAGTGCCGTAAACTCGCTGTATTGGCACTATAGCGATTAGGAGAATCAAGGCGATGGATAACTGCAATTTGCCGGGTTGCGGCGGTTTTCTTAAAGGACTGGACAAGCTGCTACTCCTGGGTAGTTGGGGTTATATTTACTTATCGCAATGGGGGGAGAAATTTACGCAAAAAAGGACCGATCGCCAATGTCAATGCTGGGGGGAGGAGGGGAACCCAAGTGCCTTGAAGCAGTAGCAGATAGCAGAGGATATATAGAATGGCGATCGCTATGACGATGGCTGTAATCATCACGATGTCACTGTTGCCGATGTACAATGCGATCGCACTTCCGGCCATTGACCACACTACCACCCAAATCACTTCTTGCCACCAAACCCATACCCCAATCAGGGCACGACCATCAAGGGCCGCACTGAGAATATGGCTGACCATCTGTGCTTGCACCATCACTCCTGGTACTTGATCAGAGGGAGATTGTCCGGCGCGGTGGGGAGTGCTAAAAAATTTAGCGTTGACTCTACTGGTAAAACCAATCAGCACAATTCTGTTTTTGACTAGGTTAGGGTCAAAATCTCCCTGCAAAACTTGGGTTAGGGTCAGAGTTCTGGCTATGGGAAAAGAACGATAATTTAACATCACATACCATCCCCCTGTCGGTAGATTTTTGTATGCTCCGCTATGGGTATTTCCCAGGGGCTTAAAAATCGCTTCGCCTAATTGTAAGGGGTTGTTTTGATTACCTTGATTATCGGGAAAAATATTCTCAGCCGCTAGGTATTTTCGGGCTAATTGAAAGCTCAAGGAAAAACCCGTGTTACAGTCGGAGTTAGCTCTCATAAAAAATAGGTGTCGTCGCAAAATTCCATCAGGATCGACGAGGACATCATCAAATCCTAAGCGATTATTGGGGATGACATCAGGCGATCGCACAGCGGGTTCATTAGCCCGGGGGAAACTACAGATAGCAAATAAATTGTCTTGTTGCTGCATTTGTGTTCGCAATTCTGCATCCCCAGGAGGGACGGGAAAATCTCGATAAATGGTTAACCCGATCGCCCTGGGTTGATGGGGTTCTAATTGCTGCAATACTTGACTAATCGTGCCATCAGAGATAGAATATTCTTGTCGTGATTGTACATCATTTCCCGTCACTTCAACGACTACAATTCGGGGGTCGGGTGGTTCGGGAGGACGCGATCGCATTAAGTGATCATAGAGTTTCAATTCCCCCCCTTGTAAAATTCCCAATTGGCGGATAATTAGAATTATTAAAGCTATCCCCCAACTGCTTAACCAAAAAGTGCGATCGCGCCCTTGGGAAAAAGCAGGTTTTATTGGGGGCTGTTGCTGTCGCCAAACTATCGGTAATTCGGCGGGATTTTGACAGATAATTGGCAACCAACTAGCACAGGGAAATTTATCTTCTAAACCCTGTAAACGTTCCCGGGCTTGTCGCACTGCCAAGTAAAAGGAATAACCCCTAGAAAAAGCCTGAATAAATCCGACTAAAAAGACATGGGCTACCCGATCCGACACGGGTTCTCGCATCACAATAATTTGGGGAATATGTAAATCAGCAAATTCCGCAGCTAAGGATAACCCCTGGCAAGAATTAAAAATCGCTAGTTGTAAGCCACGGCTGATAGCCGTTTTTAAGGCTAATTTTAGATGAGAAATGCCGATTTTATCAGTGGCATTAATCGACAATAAACCCCCGTTACCATTTTCTTCACTCTCACTATGACCGGCAAAAAATAAAATATCCCAACCGCGATCATCCCATAAATGTTGGTCAACTTCCTGACGGGAAGGTTGAACCAAAAAAACAGTTTCCGCATCGGCAATTTCTGACAAAACTTGGCGATCCTCCGCCAGATCGAGGCCGTTATCATTGCCTAAAATAGCTAAAATTCTAATCTGTTTTCTTCGGTTTAACTTCTGCACTCGCTGATATTCTGGGGCGCTTAAAGCAATTTCGGCTTGGGGATAATCAGACAAAAAATCCCAAAAATGCCAAGGTAAACGCCGCACTAATTCATCATCAGTTTCCAGAATTAATTGGATTTCGTCATTCTGGTTGAGATGCGATCGCAATTGGCGATCGATATTTCTAAATTTCTCAGCACCCAGCCACTCATTAATAACCTGAAGATACTGCTGGCAAATATCCGAAAATTCTACCTGAGAAACATTGGTGATATCTTCCCGATCTATTTTGATGCGGGGATGCCATCCTGGACGGCGATAAAGTGCTTGATAAATCAAATTCCAACGACGATAAATCCCATCTAATTCCTGGGCGGGAGGTAACGCGCCAGTAAATTTTAGGGGACGGGGATTTTCCGGTTCCCAAAGTAGGGCGGTGACATGGGGAAAACCGGATAGCAAATTCCCATATCCTAGATTAATGACAACAATAGTTGGTTTTTTGGGACTGGTCATTAAATAGCAAAGTTCTCTATAATCATGGCATTTTCTAGGGCAACTTGAATAGAAAAGCGTTCCCCCGTTTCTCCGGTAAATCGGGGCAGTTGGATATAATTATCATGACGGCGCGATCGCACTTCTTGTAAAGTATCTGCCTGGTCTGATAGTAATGCTAACCGCAAATTCGGCGGTAAATAAATTTCTCCATCAGGGGGATAAAGTCGCACTCTGACTGCCATAGTATCAAATTCTGGTGTTAGCGCCACCAACAATACTACCATTTGACTGCCCAACTGCATTTGCAAATCAATCAATTTTCCCCTTTCTATCTCAGCTTGTCTATCTGGTGGAGAAGTGCGAAAATTATAGGCGAGATTTGGAGTGCTAAATATTGAGCCCAAATCCTGCCACGTTTCCCCAAAGATTCCTTGGCACCACTGACTAAGGTTGACCAAATTCTGCCGACGCAACCCAGATAAAGTGGTCAACAGTGTTTCTACGGGTTGCAACTGACTCAGGGGGATGTCTGGGCGATCGATGCTATGAATAAATCCCAGAATATTGGCGGCTTTTAAAGAATCTTCAATTTCCACGACTACATAGCCAATGCGATCGCCCCAAACTTCCGGGGGAATTCGGCAAATTTGCTGATTTTCGCGGATCGGACGACATTCGAGAATCCCCAATCCGGTCACCTGTAGATCTGCCACATCACTAGCCAAGCGGGCGATCGGATTCCAACTATCACCAGCATTGAGTTGGGTAGCAATTCCCATCCACTCCAAATAATTACGCACCACACAAACCGCCAGAGTGTTAAAATAAACCTGTTCAGCTTTTTGGCGATTGGGTTGTTCCCTCGCAAATTGTTGGGCGAGGCGGCGCGAATTTGTGCCGATCAACATGGGTAAGGCAGAATTTTCGGTTTGTTGGGTATGATTAGCCATAATTGTTATTGGTTGAATGACCTCTTTATAGATATCCGGCTGATTCGCCAAATTTACGCAATTGTGGCAGACATTTCCGCTGATAAAAGCTGCTGAGGGTAGAAACTGGTAAACCCAACTCTGCGGAAAGATCCTCCCAGGTAGTTTCGGGGGGTAAACGACGTAAAATCAACAGTTGACAGGTAACATCTTTTCGACCCCGGAGTTGGAGACGCTGCAATTCTCCCTCTGGGTCAGTTTCCGCCCACTTGCGGGTAGCTTGCAGGATCGGCGGGATATCTGGGGGGGCTTCAAAGGTATCCAAAAAGGTGAGGGTGTCATCATCATATAGCGGTTGTGAAGCCGAAACCATTTGTTGTTTCTGGTTTTGGTGTTTAATAGCCCTATCTTTGAGGCGCATTTTTAGGTAAACATTTAGCCAGGTGGTGATGCTACTGCGATCGCTATCATATTTATCTTTCCCGGTGGTGGCTTCACAGAGATTTAGGCAAAAATATAGCCAAGTTTGTTGCCAGACTTCCTCATAATAGGGGGTATTTTCTCGCCATAGCTTGCCTGATTTGACAATCATTCGATACAGTTGAGTTAACCCTTGCTGGCGTTTTAGGCTTCCGGGAGGGTGGCGACAAGTCTCGGTAATGAGCGATTGTAATTGGCCATTAATCATTTAAGTAAAATGCCTCTAAAAAACATTTCATCCTGTCTGTTTCTGATTGCGTTTATGACTCTGGGTAAAATTGAGTTTATCAAATTTCTTTGGTTTCCGGTAACAGGGTTGCCAGTTTTGGCACAAGAAAGGGGAGAAGATCTGGTCATTGAGGCGATTCAATTGCATGAAATCGGAGATAAACAGGTCGCTGGCGGTGAATTGAAAGAAGCGTTGATAACCTTCGATCGCGCTTTGCATAAGGTGCGGGTGGAAGGCGATCGCCAACTAGAAGCGTTGATTTTAAATGATATCGGTGTTGTCTATCGCAATTTGGGCAATTATCCCCAGGCTGGGCATTTTTTAAACGAGGCTTTAACTATTCGCCAAAATCTTAACGACCGACAGGGAATTAGCCAAACTCTGATTAATTTGGGGGCGCTTTCTTCCTCCCAAGCTAACTATCCCCAAGCCATCAATTTTTATGAGCAAGCCTTGGCAGTTTTGCCAGCAGAAGAATCCTATGGATCGGCTGTTATTTTTAATAATATGGGGCAAATTTATCGAGCTTTAGGACAACCTCAAAAAGCCCTGATTTATTTCCAACAAGCCGGGGCGATATTTGCACAAGAAGATGATGATTTTGCGGTGGGAATTACTCTCGCTAATATGGGGGCGGTTTATCATGCTCTGGGGGACTATTCCCAAGCGTTAGAATTCTATGGGAAAGGGTTAGCGATCGCCTCGGAAATCGGAGATGCTGTCGGGGTTGGTCAAACCCTGTTAGATATGGGGGCGGCTTATGAGAAATTAGCCAACTATTCCCAAGCGTTGCAATTGTACAACCAAGGATTAGAAATTATGAGGGCGATCGGTGAAGAAGATGCCCAGAGTCAAGCCTTGAATAATATCGGTTCAGTTCATCGATTAATGGGGGACTATTCCCAAGCCATAGAATTCTACGATCGCGCCTTAGAAATTCGGCGAAATTTACGGAATACAGCCGGAATTGCTGTCACCCTCAATAATAAAGGTGTCGCTTTATTTGAAGCTGGAAAAATCGCGGAAGCTACCCAAACCTTATACGCGGCAATTGACGCATTAGAATCTCTGCGACCCGGCTTGAGCGATGCCAATAAAGTCTCGATTTTTGATAAATATCGGTCTAGTTATAGTATACTACAAAAAGCATTAATTAGCCAAAATAAACCGGAAATCGCCTTAGAAATTGCCGAGAGAGGACGCGCTCGTGCTTTCCTGGAATTAATCGCCCAACAACTATCTCCTGAAGCGGTGCAAGAATATGACCGGCAAAATAATCCGCCTATGAGGATTTCCGACATTCAAAAAGTGGCAGGACAGCAAAATGCTACCCTAGTTCAATATTCGATTATTAGTGATAATTTCGGCAACAATTCCGCTTTATTTATTTGGGTGGTGCAGCCGACGGGAAACATCACTTTTCGGGAAGTAAATTTAAGCCAATTAGAAACGTTTAGGGAGACTTTAGTGCCTTTTTTGGCGGAGGGTACGGACTCGGAAGCGGAAGGTTTATTAACGGCTTTGGTGCGGGGAACTCGCCAGGGAATCACGGAAACTCTGCCCAGCATTTCTACCCGCAATCTCAGAAATAGTCACTTGCAACAATTGCACGATTTACTGATAAAACCGATTGCCGATTTACTGCCGCAAAATCCAGAAGATAAGGTGATATTTATCCCCCACCAGGAGTTATTGTTTGTGCCGTTTCCGGCGTTAATCGATGAAAGCGATCGCTATTTAATTTTCAACCATACTATTCTAACCGCCCCAGCCATTCAGGTGTTACAATTGACTCGCCAACTGGCAGAAAACCGGAGAATTAACAGGACAAATAACCCCGCCAATGCTCTAGTGGTGGGCAATCCGGTGATGCCAAAATTGTCTATAGAACCGGGAGAAGAACCCAAGAGATTAGCTAATTTACCCGGTGCAGAAGCCGAAGCGATCGCCATCGCCTCTATGTTGAATACAGAAGCGTTAATTGGTAGTGCAGCGACGAAATCAGAGGTTTTGGAACGCATTAATGCGGCGGCGATCGTGCATTTAGCAACCCACGGGTTACTGGATGATTTTAGCGAGTCTGGGGGTGTTTTAGGGGCGATCGCACTAACTCCAAGTTATGGCGATCGGGGGTTTCTCACTTCTGAGGAAATCATGGGATTGAATTTAACAGCTTCCTTAGTGGTTTTAAGTGCTTGTAACACAGGTGGAGGCAGAATTACAGGTGATGGTATCATCGGATTATCTCGTGCCTTTATTGGTGCCGGGGCTGAAAGTGTGATTGTCTCTCTATGGCAAGCAGAGGATGCACCCACCGCCAAATTAATGCAGGAATTTTATCGACTTCTACCCCAAAAAGGCGATCGGGCTGTGGCTTTACGACAAGCCATGTTGACCACTATGGAAGAATATCCTCAACCCAAACATTGGGCAGCTTTTACCCTCATGGGCGAATCTCTCAAATAGAAATACAACCCCGTTTCTGACTCCTGGTTTGTGACCCCCCTGCCGGAAACTGTAGCGGGGGAGGTAGTTTTGGTGTGAATGAATGACCGTTACCAGACAGGGAGAAACCGCTAGGGGGAGGGAAACCCTATCGCCAGGGCGCAATGCCCCACCAAGGCTATCTGCTTGTAATGGTTTATACTAATTGATAATTGTTCATCTTCACACTCGGAGTATTTATGACGGCTACACAAGTTTCTGCTCGCGAACTTTTCCGCGCTGCTTATGAAAATCGTTACACCTGGGATGCGGATTTCCCAGGCTACACTGCTGATGTCACCTACGAACATGATGGCCAGGTGATTCATGGTCGGGCGAAGGTCGGGTCGGATATGAAGGCAGAAGTGCTAGATGTTGCTGACGAGGCGGCGCAAAAGGCTATCCATGGGCAACTGTGGGAAACGGCGATCCACCGGGTACGTCGAGATTTTGAGGCGGTGCATGGAGAAAATACGTTTAGCTATGGCGAAACGGACGAAACCGGGGCGGTAGAAATCATTATCGGCGGCAAGGGGGAAGGCGATCGCTACCAACTCCGCAATAATGAGGTTTGCATGGTGCATCGTCACATTCACGGGGTGGTAGTGACGATCTACACCCACAGCAGCCACCAAACGCCGGAGGGTTATCTTTCCCACCGTTATGATTCTGTTTATCATGACCCCAAAACGGGGGCACAGAAGGGGGAAAAAAGCGATTTTGAAGATTCCTATACCCCAGTAGGCAAGTATCAAATCCTCAGTGAGCGGATTATCCACAACCCAGAAAGCGATCGGAGCGATCGCTTTACCTTCTCTAACATTCAACTGTTAAGCTAGGTTAGTTTGGTAATCTCATTTTGAACAAAGCCACCGCGTAGGGGCGGGTTCTGCTGTCAATTTTGCATCCCCACCAGGATATTAATAAACCCGCCCCACCGGACAATTGATAATTGTAGGGGCGGGTTCTGCTGTCAATTTTGCATCGCCACCGGGATATTAATAAACCCGCCCCAGCGCCGTCAATTTTGCATCGCCACCAGGATATTAATAAACCCGCCCCACCGGACAATTGATAATTGTAGGGGCGGGTTCYGCCGTCAATTTTGCATCGCCACCAGGATATTAATAAACCCGCCCCACCGGACAATTGATAATTGTAGGGGCGGGTTCTGCTGTCAATTTTGCATCGCCACCGGGATATTAATAAACCCGCCCCAACCGATAATTAAATCATGAAGGTGCGGCTGCACATAGGGTTCAAGTCGATTGGCGAAATGTTCTGAAATGGCTGTTGATGAAACTGAATTGACTATCACTGTATAAATTCAGTGTCATTGGACTGATAAGTATTTGGAGTCCCCCTTGCTGAATCACGGGGGGGCTATTTCGCCCATCTTAGCAAAAAAACACCCACCATGAGTCAACCTTTTGAATCCTTTGCTATTCCCGAACCTCAACAAGAGGCAAAAAAGGCAGCCGAAACTTTACGGGAACTGCACCCAGAACTGTTAGAACCTCGCCCCCAAGCTAATAATTCCCAACAGACTCCAAAGAAGATCGGCTTATTTCTCCTAGGTTTCATTTGGGCAAATCCCAAACAATTCTATGGCAAAAAACGGGTCACTGATGAATTGGTCGAACACTCCCAACTCACGGCGGGGGTAATTAGCACTGCTAGTCTGGTTAATGCCATAACCAATCAACCAATTTTGTTTTTTGCTTTCAAGGAATTTGGCGTTTTGGCTTTCATTTTTAGCCCAATGCTGAACCTGTTACTGGTGCGTTTCACTAACGAAAATGGTACTGCTGTGGCGGGACGAAAACGGGGCAACCAGGACTGGGCAAAAGCGGGGGCGGCGGCAATGATCGCTATGTCAATCTTGCAATCTCTGGCGGCTGCTATCGGTAGCGAAGCCCTGAATAATCGCCCGGAACTTAGCAGTTTAAAAGCCCTGGAAATCATCGAGACACAAACTCAGAATTTGGCGGATATTCCGGCTACAACTCCCGCCTATGAAAGCGCGCGCGAAGAGTACCAAAAGTTACGGCAAGAGTTTCAAAGCACGTCCCGCAATCATCCTAATTGGGATACTTTATATGTCAAATTATACGGCTCCTGGGCCGATCGCGATCGCAATTGGCGGACGGTTCCCACGGAAAATCTGCCCGCAGAACAGCGGATGTTGCGGCTACAACAAGAGGCGATCGCCATCAAACAACAAGCACAGCAGGACTGGGCAAATAAATTAGCCAAGCGTCATCAAATCGGCGATGATGTCCTATTTATGGCTCAACAAATGCCCCAATTATTTGACCGACATTTTGATGATAATTATCAGCTAATCTCTGGCACTGAAATCATCCGGTTAGCCATGTTAAACCTCACCTATAAAGTCATGCGCTTTGATATTGCGGGGTTGGGAATTTCCCTCGGTTGGATGGTTTTGTCCGTGGTCAGTAGCACCGCCGCCTGTTGGATGACTCTCGCCCACGCCCGCCGCGAGGATGTGATTATGTCGCGGGATGATGCAGTGGGAGAAGCCATAGAAGCCTATCTCGAATATCTTATTAGTGGTGCAGATTTGCCGGATAATTCCCCCAAAAAATAACCAGCCAAATTAGGGTGCTTTTCTACTATCTCAATTGACCAGGATATTTTCACAGACTATCCCACCGCCATTGGCTCAAATCCTTAGCAACCATGAAAGTGATTCCCATGCAACAACCTAATCGTAATCTGAACAATTCTCATCTTACTCCCATTGAGAATAAACCCGACATTTCCCCCGCTGAAATTAGCGATCGCATTCTGCTGATCAGGTTCTTGGAAAACTACCGCAAAACTGGGCGCTGTGAATCTCTCCCCCAATTGCAAGAAATCGCCAGGTTAGCTTATCAACGACAACTGACATCCCCCAAACAAGCCCGCGCATTATTGTCCGACCTAGACCATATAGAATCATCTCTACCAGGCTTATTTAACAGTTTAAGCGCCTTGATATCAGATTTTGGTGAAAACATTAAAAATGGCAATCAACCCGACTCAAAGCAGCGTTTTGAGTTGCTGGATAGCTTGACTGAAACTATCGAATTTCTGGAGCGTTTAACTGCGATCGCCAGGAATCATCCCGATGCTCCAGAACCGGGATTTGAGGAAGGTTTTGCCTCTTGTTATTTGACCTTAATTAAGCAAGTTAATGATGTGCGTTACGGTTTGTCTTACTTACAGGAATATCTGCGCCCGCAAGCTCTGCAAAATCAACTCAGTCGCTATCCTAATCCTGATTTGAAGCTAATCACTTTAATCACTGGAATTGAAGACCTTTATATCACTGTGATGCTCTTAATTCCCCGACTGCGAGAAAACGTCACCCGTCAAGTTCCCCAATTCTGGGGTTCAGTAGAGTATTGATACCATGGAGGATAAACCAATGTTTAACTGGCTGAATGAATTATTTAATAGTGGCAAAAAATCCCAATCTGCCGATATTGATATCTCCGAAATTGACGACATTGAACCCGTAAAAAATCTCATCAGTAGCAGCGAGTTTATTAATCGCTTACAGGGGGGAGAACGCCGATTCAATAATCTAATTGTGGAAGGCGTGGATTTGCGAGGGTTAGATTTAAGTCACTTAGTCCTGGCTAATTGTGAGTTACAAGACAGTGATTTGAGTTATGCTTGCTTGTTTAACGCTAACTTTAGCCGTAGTAAATGCGATCGCACTAATTTCACCGCCGCCTATTTAGAAGGGGCGAACTTCTATAAAACTAGCTTAGTAGGTGCGAATTTCAGTCACTGTCAAGCTATTCATATTAACCTCAGCCGTGCAAACTTAAACTATGCTAATTTAACTTGGGCGAATTTAACAGCCGCCAATCTCTCAGCCGCCCAATTAGAAGGGGCGAATTTATCAGGGGCTAACCTAGAAAATACCAACTTAGATTATAATCCTACCCGGGGAAATATCGGTTTACAAATGCTGCGTTTACCCACAGGATTACAAATAATTAAAAAATCCCCAGCCAGTTAATCACCTAGGGGCTGTGGTTAGTTGATGCAGCCACAGCCTTTTCCTGGTTTTAGATAGGGCTACAGATGCTTAAAAAATCCGGGGGATAGATAATCGAAAGTAATCAAGCCTATCTCTAATCCGTCCGGTTCCCCTGCTGACCCCTAACCGCCCATTTATCGATATTGCCAAATCATTAACCGATTTGCTATGATTAATTATGATAAGCACCTCTTAAATTAAATGCCCATTGAAACTATCCCTAACAGCGATTTTATCTATTATCTAATTGCCTTTGATAAAGACGGAAACGAACGCACTGACGACCCGGACGGTCTCATGAGTGAACGAGTTTTACAAGTAATTCAGCAACAACCAGTTACCGATGTATTTTTGTTTAGCCACGGTTGGTTAAGTGATATTCCCGCCTCCCGGAGACAGTATACAAGATGGATAGAAGCAGTTATTCAGCAGAAAGATGATCAAGCACGTTTTCAGCAAGTACAACCGGGATTTTATCCCCTAGCCATTGGTTTACACTGGCCTAGTATGCCTTGGGGAGATTATGAATTAGGAGAATCCCCCCTATCGATGAATTTGAATAATTCCCCCCAAGAGAACCTGGAAAATCAGCGATTATCTGTAGTTGATGAAATGGTCGATCGCTATGCGGAAAATATTGCCGACACCCCCGCCGCCAGATGCGCCCTAGAAGTGATTTTTAATGCCGCCACTGAAAATATAGCCCCAGAAACCCTGCCTATAGACGTTCTCAATGCTTATCGAATATTAGACCGCGAAGCTGGTTTACAAGCCATAGGCATTGCCGCCGCCCCCAGTGCCGATCGCGATCCCTTTGATCCAGAAATTACCTTTGCCGCAGCCAGAACCGAAGCCCTCAGTTTTAGCGGATTTAGTTGGGGGGGACTTCTAGCGCCGTTGCGAACCCTCTCCTTTTGGAAAATGAAAGACCGCGCCCGAGAGTTTGGGGAAAATGCCGCTTTTCACCTGTTAGCCCAACTACAACAAGCGGGAGGCGATCGCCTGCGTTTCCATCTCATGGGTCATAGTTTTGGCTGTATCGTCGTTTCTGGGGCTTTGGCGGGGTCGGGAACCGACTTGAGAAATCACCACCCCATTAACTCCCTGTTGCTGGTACAGGGGGCGTTATCTCACTGGTCTTATTCTCCTGATATTCCCCTGAGTCCAGGAGTGCCGGGTTATTTTCATGGTATCATCACCAACAGCCTGGTCAAAGGTCCGATCGCTATTACTCACTCGAAATGGGACACCGCCCTAGGTAAATGGTATCCGCTAGGGGCTTCTGCTGCGAGTTTAATCAGGCGATCGATTAGTTTCTACTCAACCGACAACCTGCCTAAATATGGAGCTTTAGGAGCATTTGGGGCTAGTGGTGATCACGAATTCCGAGCAGTTAATTGCGATATGTTACCCATAGATGCCCATTATCCCTTAGTTCCCGGAGCCATTTATAATATCAACGCCGATGAATTTATCCGCGAGGGTAGCGGTTCCCAGGGCGCTCATAGCGATATTGCTCGCCCAGAAGTCGCCCATTTAATGTGGGAAGCCGCCCTCACCTCTGTAGATTGGCGAATTTAGCCTAGCTTTGATCGCCTCGGTTCATGCGACGCAAGTTGAGAACATCACTGATGTTTTTAATTTGTAGACAGGTTTGCTCAAATTGATTGCGATCGCATATTTCGATACCCAACTCTATCAAAGCCGGAGCGTCGCGAAAGGTCTTAACCTGAGCGCTACGAACGTTGATATTGTTGTCTTTCAGTCGAGATAAAATGTCATTGAGTACCCCCACCCGGTCTAATACCTCAATCTGAATTTTCACCAGATAAGTTTTCCGTCGTCCTTGGTCAATGGGGGTAGGATTCCAACTAACTGGAACTAGGCGATCGCCACTAACCTTGCTAACATTATGGCAGCCTTGGCGGTGAATGGAAATCCCACGAGTCCGGGTCACAGTCCCAATAATTGGCTCTCCAGGAATCGGATTACAGCATCCCGCGATATGGTACATTAACCCCTCAACCCCGGCTATGGGAGACTTGCTAGTAGATGTAGAAGTAGGTACAGAGCCATTTAATGTATTTCTAGGCGCTAAATTCTGCATTTGTAGGTTATTAGCCACCTGTTCCATCGAAACTTCTGGAACCGGACTATTAGCTTTCACCACATCCCGGAGTCGATGCACCACCTGTTTCAGGGTAATTTCTCCATAACCCAAAGCAGCTAATAAATCATCAACACTGTGATAATTGCAGCGATGAACTACTGTCTGCATTGGCGCGGATTTCAGGAGAGATTCTAAACCATTGCGACCCATTTCTTTCTCTAAAAGTTCCCGACCTCTGGCGATATTTTCATCACGATGCGATCGCTTATACCATTGACGGATCCGATTTTTAGCCGTGCTAGTTCTGACAAAATTCAACCAGTCTAAACTAGGATGGCTATTTTTATTGGTTAAAATCTCCACAATATCCCCATTTTTTAACACCGTATCTAGGGGAACCATCCGTTCATTCACCTTCGCACCTTTGCAATGATTACCCACTTCACTATGCACCCGATAGGCAAAATCTACCGTAGTAGCACCATTGCTTAAAGCCATCACATCACCATCAGGGGTGAACACATAAACATCCTCATCAAAAAGGTTGTTTTTAACCGTATCTAAATATTCCTGAGCATCTTTGAGATCGCTTTGCCATTCTAGTAGTTGCCGCAACCAGGTAAACTTCTCATCGGCTTCAGTTAATTTGCCAAATTCTGAACCGCCCGTTTCCTTATATTTCCAATGGGCAGCAATTCCATATTCCGCTATATGGTGCATTTCTACCGTGCGAATTTGCACTTCTACCGGGCGACCAGTGTTCCCAATAACTCCCGTGTGTAGAGACTGATAACGGTTAGGTTTTGGCAGTCCGATATAATCTTTAAAACGTCCGGGAATGGGGCGGAAAGAATCATGAACGATCGCTAAAGCTCGATAACATTCCTCATTAGTTTCTACGATTAAACGCAGGGCAGCAATATCATAAATTTCATGAAACTGCTTGTGGCGTTCTTGCATCTTTTTGTAGATGCCATAAAGGTGCTTGGGACGACCTGTTACTTCATAACATCGGATCCCCGATTTTTCCATGCGATCGCGTAAAATATCCGCTAAGGCTGCTAGTTTTTCTTCCCGAATAGCCCGGCGGTCAGCTACCCGGATTTGAATTTCTCGGTAGGCTTCCGGTTCTATATACTTAAAGGCTAAATCTTCCAACTCCCACTTCAGACGACCGATACCCAAACGGTTCGCTAACGGGGCAAAAATTTCGCGCGTTTCTAAAGCAATACTTCGCTGTTTCGATTCTGACATAAATTCCAGAGTTCGCATATTATGGAGGCGATCGGCTAGTTTAACCACAATCACTCGAATATCTTGAGCCATAGCCAGAAACATCCGCCGGAAGTTCTCAGCTTGGCGTTCTGTGGTATTAGAAAAGTTAAACTTAGATAGTTTGGTCACACCTTCCACTAAATGGCGGACTTCCGGTCCGAAGTGGCTTTCTAATTCTTCCGGAGTGACATCAGTATCTTCGATGATGTCATGTAGAAACCCCGCCGCCACCATAGCGGTATCACTACCTAAAAATCGCAGTATACCTGCTACAGCAATGGGATGGTTAATATAGGGTTCCCCCGATTTGCGGTATTGTCCCTTATGCAGTTGATAAGCAAATAGGAAAGCCCGCGAGATCAGATCATTGTCTGGAGAAAATGACCGGGTATCTGATGACTCCAGGCTTTGGGAGTTGTCCAGACAATGTTGTAGCCAGTCAGGCACTAAGCATTCGTAGGTGTTTGAGGATGATAGAGTTTTGATGTTCATGGTATTTAGGCCTATTCAATTACAGATACTTGATGACTTTGTAGTTTTCGATACAAAATATGTGGGACGACGGACCCAGAGTAAAATAGGGCTTTCTCCTGACTAACAGCAGTCAGTGTGAAAAAAATAATTGATCATTGAACCGCTGGAGTCTCCACAACCCCGGCGGCGATGCTACTATTAGGTTAGCGATTCACACTTGCACACAGGGGCTGTTACCTGGGTGATTGCCGTGCGATCGCACCTTTGTACGGGATATTTTCAGGCTTTGGGAAATATCCTAACTTATCCCCCAGATATTCCCCACATATCCCTGTATTCTCCTATAGGGCGATCGCCCATATCTCATAACCATAACAATTAACCCAATTGGATGCTAATTGCATAGGGATCACCATTAACCCAGATTTAACCCAGATTAACCTGGGGTGAGCCCAGTCGCGCTTAGGTACAATTTTTGTCTATGATGGTTAAATAATAGACAAACTTCTTAACATTATGTTAACAAAGGAGTTCCATAAAGCGATCACAGAATTCAGGCAATCTTTGGAAAGACTCCAAAAAACCATGGTTTCTGACCAATCCGATGTAAATCAGATGACTGAAGCCTTTGGCGAGGTTCAGAGGGTGTTTGAGAGTCGGATTATGCAGCTAGGCGATAGTGACAGCCTGGCGCAACTTCAGTCCTACATCACAGAAACCCATAAGCAGATGCGATTGTTGGGGTTAGACCTAAGATTTCTGAAAGCCTCGCGTCATAGTGCTACCACCAGGGAGCGACTTGCTTCTATGCGCGATCGCATTTCCATTGTAATTGGATATTCCACAGTTGTGTTAGACAAAACCACAGAGTGCGAGACGTTCGGGTACGAAATAGGGCTGAAATGCCCGAAATAACTACCCGGTGGGGATTTCAACCCCTCGGTTGAATATAAGGAGCGCAATACTGACCATCCTCACAACTGTTTATATGTCCCAAAAGTTTGGTATAGAAATATACAAAACAAGGCAGGGAACCCAAGGTCAAAACGAACTAACTCATACAAATTCCTTATAGGAAGCCCAGAAATGGATAAGTAAAGTTAGGAAATTAGGGTAACGGCGATAGCCACCCCCAGTTTTGGGAGTCACAAACCCAAGACTGAAGCGGGGAACGGAAGGCTCCGAGGTGTAACCCAACACCAGAATCGAGACCACTGCCAACCATCCATGATTAGGGAGACCAAATGTCTGGCTTGAACCACCGTCAATTGTAAGTAGCGAAATAGGTTGATACGCTGCGCTCAAAAGAGCAAGGGGAAAAGTAGGTGTTTTCTGTTACTACCTACACAGACCTTTAAAAGTACCCCGGTGGAAAGGACAAATCTAAAGATGGAATGCCCATATAAACGGAACGTTTTAAGTCCTCCTGGACTCTGATTATCTGGTCGAGATATCAGTAGGGATAAGTGTAACCGCAAGTCCTAGAGGATGTGAGATGTGACCAAAAGCCAACGCCCTACTGTAATGGCAGGGATATGCTAACAGGTCACGGTTTGATTGTAAAGAAATAGAGCCTAGTAGGTGTACAAATGGCGATAGCGAGTTTAAAGAAAGGGTTTGGGAAACCAAAACCAATCAAGACTACGAACAACGCATGGAAGGCAATCCCATGGACTAAGGTTCAACGGAAAGTTTTCAAGCTCCAAAAGAGTATATTTCGAGCAGCTAAATCGGGACAAAATGCTAAGGCACGAAGGTGGCAACGTCTATTGGTGAAATCATATTATGCCCGGCTCCTAGCAGTGAGACTGTAGGGGCGGGTTCCACGGTCAGCCATGCTTCCCAACAGTCAGCTTAATAAACCCGCCCCCCAAGATAACCAAGGCAAGAAGACAGCCGGTGTTGATGGAGTAAGAGTAATCTCTCCAAGACAAAGGTTTGAACTGGTCAAGAACATTAAGGGAAATCTCAAAGCAAAACCACTGCGACGGGTGTGGATTCCAAAACCTGGTAGGGATGAAAAAAGCTGGAATAGGAATACCCACAATCCAAGATAGAGCAAGGCAAGCCTTGGTTAAGTCGGCTCTCGAACCTGAATGGGAATCGAGATTTGAAGGCACAAGCTACGGGTTCCGTCCAGGACGGTCAGCCCATGACGCAATTAGCAGAATTTACACTGCCATAAATCAAGGACAATATTATGTTCTTGATGCCGATATAGCAAAATGCTCTTACCGTGAACCATGAATACCTACTGTCCAAAATTCATTGTCCAAGCCGCCTAAAAAGAGACCTGAAACAATGGCTMAAAGCAGGCGTGCTAGATAACGGTGTATTTGAGGATACAGAAGCAGGGACACCCCAGGGAGGGGCAATAAGTCCAATACTCACCAACATCGCACTGTTGGGGATGGTTAGGTTAATAGAAAAAATGTATCCTAAGAATACCAACTACAAACCTTTTGCCACGGTAATACGATACGCCGATGATTTTGTAGTCATATCCAAAGACCTAGGAATCATTGAACAGTGCAAAATTGCTATCACCGAATGGTTAAACCCTGTAGGATTAGAGATTAAACCCGAAAAGACTCGAATTGGTCACACACTCAAACCTATTGAGTATAATGGCAAAACAGAAGAACCTGGGTTTGATTTTCTCGGATTCAATATCAGGCAATACCCAGTAGGAAAATACAAGTCTGGAAAAACAGGGGGATATAAGAGTCGATTAATCGGACATAAAACCCACATAAAACCCAGCCAAAAAGCAGTTGTTGCCCACACAGAAATRAWAAAAGGTGTAATCAAACAATATAAAACCGCACCACAATCAGCACTGATAAGT
>NZ_PKGG01000009.1:0-58613 GCF_046480465.1 Arthrospira sp. PCC 8006 | reverse complement strand
TGAGAGGCTTGGGTTGAACTAAGCTACTGGAAGGCAAAAATTGCGGGAATTTGTTAACATCAGAAAAATGTTAGTTGAGCAACCCGAGTCCCATGGTGTTAAAAAGCGATCGCATTGTCATTGTGGGCGCTGGATTTGGTGGTTTAACAGCAACCCGCCTCCTAGCCAAGGCGGGCGCGAATGTGTTGCTAATCGATCGCAACTGCTACCATACTTTTATACCCCTACTGTATCAAGTAGCCACCGGCTTACTCTATCCCCACCAAATCGTTTATCCCCTCCAGTCAGCATTCAAAAAATATCCTAATGTCGAATTTATCCAGACTAACGTTGAGGGGATTAATGATCAATATCAATGGATAGATACAGATCACGGACAAATCAGGTATGATATCCTCGTCATCGCCACCGGAAGCCGTCCCCAATTAGATCACATCCCTGGGGCGGCTCAATATAGCTTAACTTTAAATACCCTACAAGATGCGGCGGTTGTGCGCCATCATATCGTCGATCGCATTCGCCGGGCTATTTTAGAACCTGAACCCATTGATCGCGCGCGGTTATTGACATTTGTGATCGTTGGTGGCGGTCCGACCGGGATAGAATTGGCGGGAGGTTTAATCGACCAACTCCGCGCTTTGTTAGGTTGGCGGCGGTTATTCCCCCTGGCGAAGGTGATTTTAGTACATTCGGGCGATCGCCTACTTCCCAACTTTTCCCAGCGGTTTAGCGCCTATTGTGAACGTCATTTACGCCAATTGGGGGTATCTGTCTGGTTAAATCGTCGAGTTTTGCGCGTGAACTCCCAGGGGGTAGAATTAGACACAGGAGAAGCGATCGCCGCCCCAACTATCATCTGGACAGCCGGGGTACAAGCAGACCATCCCAGCCAGCTTGACCAAATCTCTACCGCCGCCAAGGGTAAAATCATTGTCGAACCCATTTTACAAGTTCGCGATCATCCTAAAGTATATGCGATCGGAGATGTAGCTTTTCTCTGGCCTGAGCATGGCCTTAGCGGTATCGCCCCGCAAGCTATCCAACAGGGGGAAGCCGTCGCGACCAATATTTTGCATCAGTTACGGGGAACATATCCCCAACCTTTTCGTTATATTGATAAGGGCAAGGCTGCTATTATTAGTCGCTATGCTGGGATTTTGTCATGCGATCGCCTCAATAGCACCGGATTTTGGGGTTGGCTAACTTGGTTAGTGATTCATCTGTGTTATCTACCCGGATGGCGCAATCGGTTAACAGTGGGCTATAACTGGTTCTGGGATTGTGTTTTAGGACTGAGACTGCTAAAACCGATTCTCCCTCCTTACCGGGAAATTGCCTTTTTAAATAGTCCTGATCCGGCTATGGAGTTTTTTAAGGATAAATCCCAAAGAAAGCGATCGCATTTGTTGTCTCAAGATAATTGGATTATGAATTATATTCCCCTAATTGGACGAGCATTTTTAGCCACCATTTTTATCAATTCATCCGTTAGCAAAATCTTGGATTTCGCCGCCACCGAGGAAATGATAGCATTGCGGGGATTGCCGCATCCCAATTTAATGCTATTAGGAAATATTGTGTTTCAATTAGTGGGTGCTTTTTCTTTAATTCTAGGTTATAAAACCCGTTGGGGGGCGATTATTTTGATTTTATTTTTAATCCCCACCACCCTAGTTTTCCACAATTTCCTAGATGCTCCTGGTGAGAAAACGGCATTTTTAAAGAACTTAGCCCTAATTGGTTCTTTAATGATGGTTTCCTACTTCGGCCCAGGACCAGTGAGCTTAGATGAGAGAGTATAAGCCAAGGACCCAGCAATCATCGCGATTATAAACAATACCGGGTTAAGAATACCTAAAACCAGGGCGGTAATCGCCGGACCCGGACAGTAGCCAGCAATACCCCAGCCAATGCCAAAAATAGCCGCCCCCATGATTAAAGTGGGGTCGATATCTTGGCGTGTAGGTAGGTAAAATTTGTGGGAAAATAGGGGGTGAGGAAGACGGAGGACAAACCGAAAAGCGATCGCTGTCACTCCGACCGCGCCGCCCAGGACAAAGATTAAAGTAGGGTCCCAAACTCCCACAACATCTAAAAATCCCAAAACGCGATCGCGATCCATCATTTGGGATAAACCCAGTCCGAAACCAAATAAAATCCCAGAAACCAAGACAATTAAATTTTCTTTCAGGTTCATAAGTTACAGCACCAAAACATGACGCATGATAAATACAGTAATAAAAGCAGTGGTCATAAATGAGAGAACTGCTATAAGCGATCGCATGGAAAAGCGACCCAAGCCACAAACACCATGACCACTGGTGCAACCGTTACCCATACGAGTACCAAACCCCACCAGAAAACCACCAATAATCATTAGCACAGGCACAAAATTTGACGGGGGAGTTGGCGGCGTTGGCAATCCATATTCATAAATAGCAGCACCAACTATTAAACCCAGAATAAACAGCCATCGCCAAGCCTCCTGGGATTTAAAAGTAATCGCCCCATTAACCATGCCACTAATGCCAGCAATCCGACCATTAAAAGCTAATAATAGGGTAGCACTCAGACCAATTAAAATCCCGCCCATTAAGGCACTTATCCAGTCAAAATCAGCCATATTACCTCTAAAATCATCAGTATAGTGAGAGTTGGTCAGATGTTGAACCATCAACAACGTCTAATATTGAAACAGCACCAGTCCTGTCGCTTCCAGAGAGTCGCGACGATCCAGCCATGTTGTTCTAATAAATCAGCGATCGGTTTAGCCTGTTCTAGCAAAATACCACTGAGAACCCCCCAGCTATTAGGTTGAGTGAGGGAGTCCAACTGAGGAATGATATCCATAATCACCTCAGCCAAAATATTGCATAAAATCCCATCAACAGGTCTTTGAACCCGCTTAATCAACTCCTGAACACTCCCCACGTCACTAATCATCTGTTCTGGTGATATATGGTTGAGGTCGCGGTTTTCATTAGCCGATCGCACCGCTAAGGGGTCAGTATCGACACCATAAACCTGAGTCGCCCCCAATAGGATCGCACCAATACCCAAAATTCCCGATCCACAACCGATATCAGCAATAGTGATCGGATTTTCTCCTAATATTCCCAAACGCATTTCTAGGGACTCCAAGCAAAGCTGAGTAGTAGCATGAGCCCCCGTACCAAAAGCCACCCCAGGGTCAAGACGTAAAATCAAGCGATCGCTATTTTCCGGGGGAGTTAGCCAAGCCGGATAAATCAAAAAGCGATCGCCAATTTCCGTTGGTTCCCAATGCTGTTTCCAACTACTAGACCAGTCCTCCTCATCAATGAGATCCCATTGCACAATAGGGATAGACATTTCCATGCACAAAGCATCCTGGCGCAGCAAAATAGATAAAGCCGCCAGATCCAAAAGATGAGCTTGTTCCTCTGGTAAATAGGCACAAATCAAACAAGACTGATGTTTAGTTTGACTGGCTGTTCCCCGAAAGCCAAAATTGTCGAGTCTCCAGAAGACAGTTTCTTCTAGGTTCAAATCACAGACTACTCGAATTTCCCACCAGCTATGTGCCATATCAGTTACTTTTGGGGTCGGACAATATGCGAGCATTTAACTCACCAGAAGTATTGAGAGAATGTATCTCACCCTAACGTAGTGTGAGCATCTGATTCTCCACTTTCTACCCCCAGTTTAGTCTGCCGGGAGCCATTAAGTCCAGCACCCCAATTTCGTTGAATTTAGAGAGTTACCGTATAGGCATCCCGGATACCTGCTACTTTCATGATCTCACTCAACAGTCCGTCCGGCAATGGGTCATCTAAACTTAAAACCATCACCGCCTCTCCCCGTACAATTTTACGACCGACCTGCATACTAGCAATATTTACATTAAAGCTACCGAGGAGCGACCCAATTTTACCGATAATTCCCGGCATATCTCGGTGGAGAGTAAATAACATATAACGAGTCGGCGGTACGTTAATGGGGAAATCATCAATATTTGTCACCCGAATTTCGCGATCGCCCAATAGAGCCCCCGTCACCGAATGAGTACCTAAAGATCCCTTCGCTTCCAAATGCAGAGAGCCGGTATAGTCACACACCGAAGCATCCCTAGTTTCAATGACCCGAATACCGCGTTCTTTGGCTTCAATGGTAGCATTAACATAATTAACCCGCTCCCGCAGAGCCTGAGATAACAAACCTTTCAGAGCCGCCACCACCACAGGTTTACTATCGCGATTAGCCAAATCCCCTTGTAAGCGGATATCCAAGAAATCTACCCTACCTCCTACCAGTTGGCTGACCAAATTTCCCAAGGTTTCCGCCAGTTGTAGATAAGGCTTGAGTTGTTCGAGAGCATCGGGATATAATCCCGGAATATTGACCGCTGAACGAGCTGGTAATCCTAACAATACATCTCTAATTTGTTCAGCTACATCAATGGCTACATTAACTTGAGCTTCTTCTGTGGATGCTCCCAAGTGGGGAGTGAGGATCACCTTTTGACCCAACTCCCGCAGGGGGGAATTTTCCTCTAGGGGTTCGTTTTCATAAACATCTACCGCCGCCCCAGCAATTTGATCACTTTTCAGAGCTTCTGCTAAAGCTACCTCATCCACAATACCCCCACGAGCGCAGTTAATTATACGAGCTGTGGGTTTCATTTGAGCGAGAGCCTCTGCGTTAATTAAATGATAGGTCTCCTCAGTTTTCGGCATATGCAGACTGATATAGTCTGACTCGCGGATGAGTAAATCTAAGTCTACTAACCGACAGCCTAACTGTTCTGCGCGATCTTGGGAAATAAATGGATCATAAGCCAGTAATTTCATCCCCATAGCTTTAGCTGCGGCTGCTACATGGGAACCAATTTTACCAAGACCGACAATCCCCAGGGTTTTTTTGTAAACTTCTACCCCAATAAACTGTTTGCGATTCCACTGGCCGTTTTTTACGGATACATTGGCTTCGGGAATATGGCGCGATAGGGCTAACATCATCGCTATAGCGTGTTCGGCGGCGGCGATCGTATTACCTTGGGGGGAGTTAACTACGACAATTCCTTGGCGGGTGGCGGCGGGAACATCCACGTTGTCCACCCCCACACCAGCCCGACCAATAATTTTCAGATGAGTACCCGCTTCTATTATTTCTTTGGTGACACGAGTACCAGAACGGATCATCAGGGCATCATATTCGGGAATAATCTTTACCAGTTCCTCAGCAGGTAGTCCGGTTTTGACATCAACCTGAGCCACCTGAGAGAGAATGTCAAGTCCAACTTGATCAATCGGATCAGATACAAGAACCTTAGGCATGGTTAGGCCAATAAATTGCAACGGTAGGGGATTCACCACAACTTCCTTGATTGGAGGATTCGTGGTAAATTGAGAGAGTCTGTTGATGCAGATCTCGATCGCGGCTAAAAATACCGCAGTGAACTATTCTAGCGTTAAGGGGGACGAGCTACCAAAAATTGTTCACAAAAATTTAGTAAATTCAGTTGTGATTGTCCCCGGCATCAGGCCCATTGATGATTAACCACAGTATTTATTATGGTGCATTTCCCAACATTAACAGGGGATCATGAAGCCTAGTGACTAACAGAATTGCGGCCGTATATCCAATAATCTAATCATCATATATGAACTACCTAATTGCTGTTTTACCCGATCGCATTCAAGCTGAGGCTGCCTATTTAGCTTTAGAAAAAGACGAAATCCCTATCAGTCAAGTAAGTATTTTAGGCAGAGGATACAAAAGCGCTGATGAGTTTGGCTTGATTGACCCCTATGATCCTGCCCGCAAACAGGTTAAACTGATGGCTAGTTGGTTGATTCCTTTTGGGTTTGTGGCGGGCTACACTTTCAGCTTAATCACCGGGCTTAATACCTTTGCTTGGGCGGGGGAAATTGGCGATCATTTCATCGGTGGTATTCTGGGCGGTATTTCTGGGGGACTCGGTAGCATTCTCGCTGGCGGCGGGGTAGGCTTGATTATTGGGGGTGGAGATGCTGTACCCTATCGGAATCGCCTTAATGCTGGGAAATATCTAGTGGTGGTTCAAGGTTCGGAAACTTTAGTCCGTAAAGCTACCCGCACCCTCAAACAATTTAACCCGGAAAATATCCAAGGTTATACTACCTGAAAAAAAAACAGGATGCTATAGCTGGCACAGCTTTCACAGCCAGCTAATCTTAACCTGTGCAAGCTGTTATTTTGGCAATTAGACGACAGTTTTATCCTTATATATTGGGTATGCTTGACGGCAAATATTGACAAATTGCTTGCGTCCTCGGTAAGCACACCAGGCAAAAATCACGAGAGTTTGCCAACTAAGTAAAATGGACAATTCCCCAGTTCCCAGGGCGACAGAAATCATCAGAAATGTAAACAAAAAGCAGCGGAAAAGTTCTCCGGGAAAATCCATCCATTCGGAGTGTTTACCGACTCGATAAACAATATAGGCGATCCAGCGGGCTAAAACTTGAGAAGCAAATAACATAATACCTATGCTATTTGTGGTAGTTACCATCAAAAATCCAAAACATTTACTGGCTTGTAACCCGAAATATAGCCAAATTCTAGTTTGTTTATCAAGGCGGTTATAACTCCCAAAAAGACCAAATACCAAGCCCAGAAAGGTTAGCCATAGGATACCATCTAAAGCCATAGATATGAGTAGGGATAAATTGAGAGTTGCTGAGGTTAATTGAAGTTTGATCACCTCCAATAAGAAAAGTCCGGGTATTGCCAAAATTATCGCCCATAACCAAACCTGTGAGAGGTGGACACGATTTTTGTATTTTTGATAGGTGGCGGTGAGAGCGGGTTTTTGCTCAAAAGTTTCGGCGATGATATCATTATCTACATAGCCATACTCGTAGATACACCAAAAAGATAAAAGCAAAAACAGCATCATGATTGATTGTAAAGCTGGATAAGGACTTATCCAAGCGATCGCCAAAATCAAGACTAACCAATCATCTGCGATAATGTTCTTGATAAAATATTTTTGGCCGGGGCGCTTACCACGTTCGAGATACAAAAATGGAATATAAGCATCAGCCATAGCGGGGACATATTGAGCATCGAGCCACTGCACGAGATAGGGTGATGCCACTGCATCCAATAATACCTGATCATCTGTGGAATCTGTAATCACGGCGGCATTGGCGATTTCTTCGTCAGTTAATACTGCTTTAACTAACTCATACTTTCCCCGTTGACGATCAACTCCTCCCTGCCAAAACCGACAACTAATGACAGCATCAGGACAAAATTGGAAATTCTTAATAATGGGATTGATAATTAGATCAAAACCGAGGGTAGCAATGACTATTTTTGATGGGAATTGTTCCAGGAATTTTAGTATCAGTTCCTGGTTAATATAATCATGAGCAAGTTTCTTGGCTTGGTGTTGCCAAAAAATTAAAGTCCAGGGAAAAATTAGGGTGGAAATAATTACACGACACCAATCCCTTGATTGGTCTCCTTTGAGATGTCCGGGTAACCAATTCCAAGGCTTGAGAATATCTAGGGCAATTAATAAAACAGCCCCCAAAATTTGAGGCTGCAAAGAATTGAGATATTCTTCTGTTGAGTTTCGCAAAAGAAGCGTTTCGTCCAAATCTACAATTACAAGTTTTCCTTGTAGTTCCATGGACATTGGGTCCGGCTCTATTGTTTCCATAAGTTTTGATAATTGATCAAGAAAATTAGATTTACGGTGGAGTAAGCATTTGAGGTATTCGGATGGACTTGAGTGAAATTACGGATGTTACCATAATCAAATATATACGATCATGGACTTGGTGGCCATGGCAGTCAAGAATAATTTACGATCGCCTTTATATGTAGATATCCTGCCCCTAGCTAGGGAAAAGGGCAGGTTGCTAATATTGACTGGTTATGTTTGACAACGGGCTTCTAGGGGCTGCTAGTATTGGGGTTAATTATACTGAATTTTGCGATCGCTGTTGGTGGAGGTAATCAAATACACTTTTATCGCCAATATCAGAAGGAATGGCTTGGAAACACTTGCGGAGGGCAAAAATCCCAAATTGAATAGCCCAGAAAAACAACAAAAATTTCTGATTGATCACTGTCCACACTCCCGCCATATATCCCAACAGTAAGAGGGGGACTAGGGGAGTTAGCAGTTTGGTTTCCATGCGATTAAAACAAAAAGCCTCCTTAAAGTAAATTCCTGTTAGGGCTACAAATGTAAACCCGACACCGAATAAGCTATATGGCTGATTATAAACGGTGACGGCTAAGGGTTCAGGATCTGCGATCGCCACTACTAGGGTAGCAATACCCCCCATGAGCCAACAAAACTGAAGGAATCTGTGTAAAATAATCAGATAGATATGAATTGTGAACAGGCTAACCCCCAAAGCTAACCAGAACACAAGATAAATAGGGGTCAGCAGTTGCAGGACTATGGGGTTGTGTGAGTCCCATATTACTAAAGCAGTCCCTATACCAAAGCAGAGGGCGGCGATCGCCAAACTAACTCTATATACTAGGACTCCCTGGCGATCGCCATCAGTGATGGTATACTCACCAAACTGTCCTTGGTATATCTGTGGCTGAGATGTTGATACGGTTTGAGTCACAATTTTAGTCTCCTGTTGATTATTAGGATCTATCCAGAACAAATTAAAGTAACTTCTGTTGTTCACTAACCTAAATATTATGACAAAATTTCAGAAAAACTTAAAATCGGCCTCGACTCATCTCGATCCGTCTCACCTGGAGGGGATTCAAATTGATGAGACGATTACTTTTAATATCCGTAGTGGTAACAGTAGAGACCGATTCGAGCTAACAGAAGATCCCCGTTTATTGATGTTTGAACACATCAAACACTTGAATCTAAGTGATATTGAAGGTCTCGAAGGTCTTGATGACTTATACATGGATTATGTTACCGATGATGACCTAGAAAAGGCGGTAGCCAAGACTAACAAAAAGTTGGGTTTCAAGGCTTCTTATAGTTTGACAAAAAAACTTAAACTATATCTGCAATACCTGAAAAAAGAAATCAAGTTACCTTGTTATGTGACCGGAAGCGATGAATTTGATTGGGAAGAAGAATATTTATTTTCTTCGGGTCGCAAAAAGGAATATCAGAAACAAAAAATCAACAATCCTTCCTATCAAGATACTTTTGAAATTTTGAGTTTTGTTGATAAATTTGATGCAGAAGATGGCTTGAAAGTGGAAGTCCGACGGGTTAGCGATGAGAAATTATTTACCCTAGTCCTAGCGGATTTAGAATGCACAGACGAAGAGTCTGATAATTATGAATTAATCGAAGATTATTCGATCTGGTTTTTAAGTAGCGCGGGAGATTTTGATTAGAGTACAGCCCCAACCGTCATCTGGTGGGCGGATAATTCCGACTGCCAAAGATAGAGACGAACTGTGGGGCTGTAAACATTTTCTAAGAGTGATAAATCCGGGAAGTATTGACAGTGGCTAATGCTTCCACCAGACTACGAACGGCTGCAATCATTGCTAATTCATTATCCAGGCGGTTGATAGCGGAACCGACACCGACACCAGCCGCCCCAGCAGCGATCGCCAAAGGTGCTGTTACACTAGAAATTCCCGAAGCGCATAATACTGGAACCGATACGGCGCGGGAAATTTCGCGGGCGGCGGCTAGGGTAGGGGCAGCTTTTTCAATCAATCCTAAAGTTCCGGGATGCACGGGGTTAGCGCTAGTTCCCCCTTCAGTTTGGATAATATCCGCCCCAGCTTCCACTAAGTCTATAGCTAATTGGACTTGTTGATCAAGTTCCAAAATATGGGGAACTGTTACCGATAGGGTAATCTCAGGAAGTAGCGATCGAGTTTGACGGGTCAATTCCAAAACTTCGGGAGCTTCAAAGCGCCGTCCTTGGGCGTAGAAAGCATCAAAATTCCCAATTTCAATCAAATCAGCCCCAGCTTGGACACAGGGGAGAAACTTTTCTGGTTCTACGGCTGAGACACAAATAGGTAAATGGGTCAAATTCCGGGCGATCGCCACCAATTCGGGGTCGGCGGCAATATCTACAAAGGTCGCGCCGCCTTGAGTGGCTGCTTTGACTACCGCCATGACATTGGCGCGATTGAAATTCATTAAACCGCTAATTACTTTCAGCCCTTGGCCTCGGTTAAAGGCTTGCTGTAGGGTGGAGTTGATCATTGTATTACTTAGACTCTATTTCCGATATCGATTTATTTTGACACAGAGCGGAAACACTGGGGCTGCTGAAATTTATAAATATCTGCGATCGCCTTTACCCAACTGTCTACCACCGACTCGAGTAGGCGCGTCCCCTTATCTTCTGTGGCGGCGGTTGCATCTCCCAAAACACCACTAGCGCTTAGATCCCGCGTTACCCAAGCAAAGGGCAATTTTCCCTCCATACTCAGTAAACTGTCCGAGGGTAAGCCGTGGGGAAACTCTCGCACCACCTTTTCCCGGCGTACCACATCAGGCAAAATTGATAACATCACGCTGGTTTCTATGTCTCCGGCGTGAATCCCTAATTCCAATTCTTCGGGGGAAAATAGTTCTTTGGCTATGTGGGGAACCCGCCACACAAACAGGGGAAAGACCATGAAATCTTCATGCTGTTGATGCAAGTCTCGCGCTACCATCTCTAAAATCTGGGGTTGTCCACCGTGGGCGTTCACAAATACTAATTTGCGGAACCCCGCCCGATATATACTTTCTCCTACTTCCATTAATACTGACATTAGGGTTTCAGAGGTTAAGGTGATGGTTCCCGGAAAGTGCCAATGTTCGTTAGATTTGCCATAATATAAGGTAGACAGGGCATAGGCGGGAATAGTGCGATCGAGTTTTTCTAGGGCTTTCCCGGTCACAGCCGTAGCAATGGCAGCATCGACAATTAACGGTAAATGGGGGCCGTGTTGTTCTATAGCCCCAATAGGTTGGATAATTACCGTATTTTCTCGATCGGGCATTTCCGCAATTTCTGTCCAAGTTAGGTAAGGGAAAAACCGATGAGGGGGGATAAAATTGTGCATGGTTTTCGAGGTAATTTTCACCAAAAATTTAGAATATTTTTTAATCTCAGGAAACTAGATCTTGAGCATGGTGTGCATACCTACCTAGGGACGGGGGGCATGGTGCAATCAGACTGGGTTCACAGTGGTTATGATTGATATAGACCATAGCCAAAATTTTATGCCAAAATTGACACAAGAAACTCAATGGTGAGTTCTCAATCCATAGGAAAATCAGTTAATCCATAGGAAAACCGATTGCATTTGTTATCTCCTCCATTTTATATCAAACTGTAACATATTATGAACTTAGACGATCGCTCAAAACCCCATTCCTCGAACTCCCATAGAAGTTTCAAACCTCAACGCCAGATGGAAATCATTGGTCAACTCCTAGATGGAAGGTATCGAATTGTACAAATTTTGAGTTCGGGAGCATTTGGCCAGACCTATCTAGCGGCAGATACCCGCCGCCCAGGTCATCCTCAATGTGTGGTTAAACAACTGCGTCCCCCCAGTAATAATTCCAAAATCCTGAAAACAGCCCTACGCCTATTTCGACAGGAAGCAGAAATCTTAGAAAAACTTGGAAGAAACGATCGCATTCCCCTATTATTAGCCTATTTTGAGGACAATAATCACTTCTATCTAGTGGAAGAATTTATCGAAGGACATCCCCTTCATAAAGAACTAATTCCCGGTCATCCGTGGAAAGAAGATATAGTTATCGAAGTATTAGAAGAAATCCTCAATATTTTAGTATTTGTTCACCACAACGGCGTAATTCATCGAGATGTTAACCCCTCGAATTTAATTCGCCGCAAATCAGACCAAGCCTTAGTCTTAATCGATTTCGGTTCTGTCAAAGCCGTGAGTAGTCAACTGGCTGAGGAAAATAATCAACCCATGCGAACCATAGCCACGGGTACACCTTCCTATATGCCGATTGAACAATTCCAGGGAAACCCACAATTTAATAGCGATCTATATGCTGTGGGAATGATTGCTATTCAGGCTTTAACTGGTTTAGAAGCCTCAGATTTGCCGAAACTTCAAGATCCTAGCCTATCTATATCTGGAGAAATTGCCTGGCGACAGCGGGCGCGAGTTAGTAACGGCCTAGCTAGTATTATAGATAAAATGGTGCATCATTACTATGGCAAGCGATATAAATCGGCTATTGATGCGATCGCCGAATTAAATCAACTCACCGGAAAAACTGGGTTAGTTAACCAAACTTCCCCAAATCACCCCCCTTATAAAGCACACAAACCGCGACGACGGGAAATCTCCTTAAATCGCCTATGGACTGTAGTAGGAATAGCCGCGACTGGATTAGTGGGTTTAATGGTGATATTTGGCTTATTTCAAGTGTTAAACCGTCCCGATCCCGTGAAATCAGAAGCCGCCTTAAAAAGAGGGGTAGAACGTCTGGAAGCGGGAGATACGGAAGCGGCAATTAAGGCTTTTAATCGCTCAATCCAGCTATTTCCTGATAATAGTGAAGCCTTCCGTAAACGGGCTAATGCTTACTATGACCTCCAGAAATATGAACAGGCGATCGCTGATTACACCCAAGCCATTAAACTTGATCCTACTAATCCTGACATCTATTTTAACCGCAGTTTAGCATACCATCAAATGGGAGATTTTGGTAATGCTATTAATGACCTAAATCAAGTTATCCGTCTGAACCCAGAAGATACAGACGCTTTCTATCAAAGGGGGCTCGCCCATTATACCCAAGAAAACTACGAAGCCGCCATATTAGATTATACCGAAGTAATTAGGCGACAGCCCGACCATAGTGAGGCTTATCGTGCTAGAGGAAGCGCTCACGTTAAAGCTGGTAATTTACAAGCCGGAATGGCTGATTATACAGAAGCAATTAGACTCAATCCCCAGTCGGCTGCTGCTTATTATAATCGGGGTCGCGCTCGGTTTCATTTAGGAGATTATCAAGGTGCTTTAGCAGACTATAATCAAGTGATTAGTTGGGAACCAGATAATGCTGAAGCATACGGGAATCGTTGCAGTACCTACATCAATTTAGGGAATTATGAGGCGGCGATAGAAAGTTGTAGTAGATCCATTCAATTAAACCCCACAGCTATGGATTATAATAATCGCTGTATTGCTTATCTGAATGTGCAAAATTATGATGCAGCTATTGGAGATTGTACTAAGGCGATTGAGTTAGAACCTAATAATTCTAAGGCTCACAGTAATCGGGGGTTAGTTCACTCTTTGGCTGAGGATTATGAGGCGGCGATCGCAGACTATAGCCAAGCCATTAGTCTTAATCCTAATGATGCGGAATCATACAGTAACCGGGCTCAGGCTCATGCTGAACTTGGTAATTACTCTCAGGCGATCGCAGACTACGCCCAAGCTATTCGCATCAGACCTAATTTAGCTGGTGCTTTTTATGGTCGCGGAATGGTCCGAGCATCTTTAGGCGATCGCCGAGGTGCCATCAGTGATTTTGAACAGGCTGGAAAACTGTTTTTAGAGCAAGGTTTGACCGGGGGATTTCGGGATTCTCAATATCAAATTCAGCGATTACAGTAACCTGGTTTTGATATAGAATTATCCCAGATATTGGTTTGTAATTTTGTGGGACATTGGCCAAATTCTCTAACTCTATCTATAACCTAGCCATGACTAATCAATACCCTCAACCCTCTTTAAATATCAGTGGTGTGATCATTGCCGGATTTCGCATCTATCGAGACCATTTTAAACAATACTTTACTATGGCGTTGGTTGGCTGTTTATGGCTGATTGTTCCCGTTTATGGTTGGGCTAAATTTCTCGCCACTTTAGGAGCGATCGCTCGTTTAGCCTTTTTTGAAGTCAGCGAACGCCCAGAAGCCCCATCAGATGCTAAACGCTACACTAACAAACGCCAATGGAGTTTTTTCGGACAATTACTCCTCGTCGGATTAATTCTTATTGGTATTGTCATCGGTTTTAGTATGATTCTTGGTGCCGCCATATTCATATTTATGAAACTGAATTTTGACAGTTTTTGGTTATCATGGTTAATTTTTTTATTAGCAGTATTTGGGTTTATCATCTTATACCTGGGGTTTATATGGATATCAGCCCGTCTGTATATATGTGACGTGATTCTCGCATTAGAAGACCAGACCAACGCCAAAAAATCGGTTAGAAAAAGCTGGGAAATTACCGAAGAATCAGAGTTTCAAATTATGGGGATTTTTATAGTCGCATTTTTAGCAACTTTACCCTTCCCCATAGCTACTCGGTTCATTTTATTAATCAGCCGATTACTTATCAATTCCCTGGTCACGGCGGCTGAGGTAGCAGTTTGGCTGAATTTATTAGTTGTATCCGCTGTGTTAATTTCTATGGGGGCGCTGACTCTCCCCTTTTTCAAATCCATTAAAGCCGTGATTTACTACGACCTCATCAACCAGCATAATCAGGATGAACAGAATTTAGTCACAGATAACTCCAAAATCTTAGAAATCTGAAGGTGTTTGTGAAATTTTGTTTAAGAAAATCGCCCGAATTACCTAATTGCTGTATAATCCCGACCATAGGAATTTTCGGGCTGGTCAATTAAAAGCAGATTCCTGGCTCCCCCCCCCTAGGTAACGACGAGCAGCATTTTTTTCCTTTGGTGAAACCAAGGAGACCAAGAATCTGTAATTTTGGAGACAGTCAAAAATCCTATAGCTGCATATCTAAATTGAGTCATGACTAATAAATATGCTCACAAATCCCTAAACTTGGGTGATGTGATTAGTGCCGGATTTCGCATCTATCGAGACCATTTTAAACAATACTTTACTATGGCGTTTTTCGGCTGTTTATGGCTGATTGTTCCCATTTATGGTTGGGCTAAATTTGCCGCTACTGTAGGAGCGATCGCTCGTTTAGCCTTTTTTGAAGTTAGCGAACGCCCAGAACCAGGAGCAGATGCTAAACGCTATACCGACAAGCGAAAATGGAGTTTTTTAGGGCAATCAATTCTGGTAGGATTGATTCTTATTGGGGCTTTTATAGGTTTAAGCATAGCTATGGTAATAGCCGGATTCTTGGTATCTATGGTGCTGAATCCAGAAAATTGGGTGTCATTATTACTAGGATTTTTATTAGGAGTAGTGGCATTTGTCATGTTTTATATAGGCTTGATGTGGATATTAGCCCGCCTGTATATATGTGACGTTATTCTAGCCGTAGAAAACCCGATGACCGCCACCGGAGCCATTAGTAAGAGCTGGAAAATTACCCAAGAATCAGCATTTAAAATTATCTGGATTATGATAGTCGCAGGTCTGGCTACATCCCCGATTGGCGTGGTTCAGTTGATTATACAAATCAGCCGATTATCGATAACTGCCAATTTTCCCGATGAGATAAAACTTTTTGTGAACTTGTTATTTTTTCCTGTGTTAATTGCTATGACTGCGCTGACTCTGCCGTTTTTCCAAGCCATTACAGCCGTTATTTACTACGATATAATCAGCCGTAATGGTAAAAAACAGAATCTAGTGACAGATAGCCCCAAAAGCCGATAAATCTAGGGCTTACGGTCAGAAATCGAAAGGCTATAAGGATGTTGAGACTGTTGGCGATCGCCAATAAAAATCCGATAAGTTCCCCGAGTACCATAACCAGAAAACTGTAACATAGACCCAGAGGGACTCTCCGGGAGTACACAATAGCGACCAGCCGGACCATCAATCAGTAAAGTAGGAGCCCCAGCCGTCTGTACAGTAATACTCCAATATGGTAGATCCTGAGTCACATCAAGAACATGATTAGGACTCTCAGCGATCCAACCACAGTCTCGGCTATTAGAACTTCCCCCCGAAGTTCCCGATAAAGTGACAGCCACCCCAGGGGAAACCGATCGCCTGTCAGCCAAAACCGACTGCGCCGACCCCAGAAACAGGGAAACCCCCAGCAGTCCCGCTGTGAAAACTTGACCCAAGTTAATATTAGTCATAACCCACCCTCTTAATCTCCTTGTACAATGGTAAAGCCTTGTTTTATATCCCCGGAGGAGAAACCCCTTGAACTACCAAGACGACCCGAAAATCAATCGTCGCCTCGAGCAACTCGAAGCCGAAGTTAACCCCAATGCACCCATAAATCCCACCCCCTCCGACTTAAACAGCAGCCTAAAAACCCTATATGGTCAGTTGATGGCGCGGTTCAAGAGATTACCCAAAGCCGGACAGATCGCCATAGCCAGTGTGGGAGTCATCGCCGGGTTAGCCCTATTAAAAACCCTTGTCGAATTAATTTCCTTAGCCATAAGTCTTGCGGTAGTCGGGGTGATAGTGTACATAGGTTATCAAGTATTCAAATCATCCCAAAAACCCAAGATTTAAAGAAGTTCCGTAACCCATCATCAAAGATTCAGACAAAGGCAATTATTAATTATGGCTAGTCCGACTGCAAACCGACCCAGCATCGACCAACCAACCCCCACCTGGCAAAAACAAGCCAAACAACTCCCGTTTTGGGTGCGTCGCTGCAGTGCTTGGGCGGTCGAGATGTCCCTAGTAATCGTGGGGGGATTAGCCCCATTTACCATTGGTGCGATTTCTAATCGTGGTCCCGTGTCAGTCCCCCTCAACCCAGTAGTAAGAGGAACAGCCGAAACAGTGGCTGCTACCTTGGGACTACCAATGCGCGATCGCCAGCCCAGTGTATCTCCATTGACGAATTTATTTTGGTCTGGTGCCTTAGTTTTGCCAATAGCGATCGCCTCCTGGCAGCTTTATCTATTGTCCACCACCGGACAAACCCTTCCCAAGCGCTGGTTTGGGGTTCGTGTAGTCAACTCCAGACAACTCCCCCCCGGATTTTCACGGATTATCGCTAGGGAAACCATCGGGCGTTGGGGCATTCCCGTCGGTATAGCATATATAGTTTGGCAAGCCACAGGCGCATTCCCCAATCTCCTGGTAATGATGGGATTATCGGGAATTATGATCGCCGCCGACGGACTAATGGGGCGGCGCTTCCACAGTCGCACCGGACACGATTTGCTGGCTGGTACTTATGTACAACCCGTCGCCACTTCCTTCTTTACCAATCCATTCACCTCCTACGACTGGGAAGAAGAAAACCAATCGGTCAAGGCGATCGTCTTAATCTCTAAGCCAAAACTCCCAGAGTGGAATTTATGGCAATGGATGCGACAATATCCTGGCTTAACCCTAATTATCGTCGGTAGCGCCAGCATGGCAGCCGTTTTGGGAACCTTTATCGGCACTCAAGTCTATATTCAAAATCAAGCCAACCTTCGCGCCTCCCAAAATCAAGATAACGAAGTATTCCTGGCGCTGGTGGGTCGCCTTTCTCCCGCCGCCAACACCGACCCCGCACAACGGCGGGGAGCAATTTTAGCTTTAGGAACCCTACAAGACCCCCGCGCTGTTCCCCTACTGGTGGATTTACTCGGTCAAGAAGATGACCCCATATTGCTAGAGGTGATTCAACAGGCTTTGGTGAGTACAGGTCCGGTGGCTTTACCAAACATCCGCAAACTTAATCAAGCCTTGAGAAATGACCTCGATTCGATGAGGTTTGGGGCGGACCCACAGCAAAAACGTATTGTTTCCCAACGACAGCAGGCTACTCAAAGGGCGATCGCCAAAATTCTCAAAGTCTATGGCGGTTTTATCCAACAAGCCGATCTTAGTCGTGTTCATCTCGGTCAAACTACCACCCCTCCCGCTCAGTTTACCCTCGTACTAGACCAAACCGACCTATCTGGCATCAGTTTCCGCAGTGCCATCATGACCCATGCCAATTTCCGCAATAGTCGCTTTGCTTCACCTGGACCTGATGGACGTTTTAACACCTTTGACGACTTGATATCAGACCTCAGCGGCGCTGATTTGACCTCTGTTGACCTGACAGGCGCTTTTATGAGTCCCGTCATCATGCGACGCACTAACCTGTTAAACGGCACCCTAGACCGCGCTAATTTATCCAATGCTGATTTGAATGGCAGTAATTTTAGCAGTGCTAGTCTGATTGGCACTAACCTAGAAAATGCTAACCTAAAAGAAGCTAGTTTGACCGGAGCAGATATCACTAACGCTAATCTGTCACGCTCAGACCTCAAATTAGCCCGCATGAGTCAGATTAACGCCCAGGGAACCCAATTTATGTTTGCTGACCTCCGGGAAGCAGATTTACAAAGGGGTTCCTTATCGGGCGCTGATTTCCAAGGCGCTAATCTTCAGAATGCTAACCTCAGTCAAGCTCAACTCACTGGCACTAATTTTAGAAACGCTAGGCTACAAAATGCTAACCTGAGTAATGCTGACCTGAGTTTAGTTAACCTACAGGGTGCTAGACTACATGGCGCAAATTTTGAGGGGGTGACTTTTGTGGTTAATCGGGAAACTCGCACTGATGAGTTTATCGAAGAAACCGCTCAGGGTGCCACTTCAAACCGAATGCAGGGGGCTGATTTTTCCCGTGTGCAAAACTTGAGTGATGCTCAAATTACCTATATCTGCAATCAAGGCGCAATTCATCCTAATTGTGAGTCCTGAAAGGGCTAAATAATTGTCGGGGTGGGTTGGGCAGTTTGGGGGTGGCGGATTCAGATCACTTCTGAACCCCCCCAGACTTCAGCAGTATTTTGGTTAAATTTATCGGCTAACTTAACCGTCGAAATAGACACCCAAATTGTTCCATATTGGCTAAAATTATGACCAATTCTATAGCACCTATTCCGTTTGTTGATTTATCGTTTCAATATCAGGAACTTACCGATGAGATTGAAAAGGCAATTCATGCAGTAATTGGACGCGGAGATTTTATCCTGGGACGCGCCCTGCAAGAATTTGAGGCAGATTGTGCGACAGCCTGTGGTGCTAAATATGGGGTGGGTGTCGCCTGCGGAACTGATGCGATCGCCATAGGTTTACAAGCCTGTGGCGTTAAACCAGGGGACGAAGTTTTAGTGCCAGCTAATACCTTTATTGCAACTATTATTGGTATTTTGCAAGCCAGAGCCAAACCCGTTTTGGTAGACTGTGAATTAAGCACAGCTTTAATTGATATAGCCGCCGCTGAAAGAGCCGTGACCGCCAAAACTAAGGCGATTTTACCAGTGCATCTATACGGTCAAATTGTCACCCCTAGCCAACTGCTTGACCTAGCCCTAAGTCATAACTTAATTGTATTTGAAGATGCGGCACAAGCTCATCTGGCTACCTGCGAAAACTATCGAGCCGGTTCTATCGGTCGCGCCGCCGCCTTTAGTTTCTACCCTAGTAAAAATCTAGGCGCTTTTGGTAGTGGGGGTATGGTGGTTACTTCCGATGAAACGGTCGCTAAACAGGCGCGAATTCTGAGGAATTATGGCGCACCGGAAAAATATGTGCATACGGAACAGGGGACTAACAGCCGCTTAGATACTATACAAGCAGCGGTTCTTAACGTCAAATTGCGTCATTTACCAGGGTGGAACCGCGATCGCAATTTAGCCGCCGAACAGTATGATGTTCAATTAATGGTGCTAAAAGAACATGGCATTATCCCCATTTACAACTACAGCGAAGGGGGTCATGTTTATCACCTGTATGTAATTCGTGTGACCGAGGAATGTTCCCTCACTCGCGATCAGCTACAGGCTAAACTGAATGAATTAGGGGTGCAAACAGGTATTCACTATCCCATCCCCTGTCACCTACAACCGGGTTATACTGATCTGGGATACAAAGCTGGAGACTTTCCCAAAACTGAAACCCTCAGCCAGCAGATTCTATCTTTACCCATGTATCCTGGGATTACCAGTGATCAGATTAATCAGGTAGTTGCAGCTATTCGCACCGCCTTGGGTCTTAAAAAAGATTAGGTGCGAGATGTTCGCGATTAAATAGGGATCATTAAATCAGTGGGAATGTTGCTCGATTACACAATTAAGGCTTATGGAAACTCAACCTAAAATTCCTGTGGCGATAGAGCGAAATCTATTTATCGGATTGGCGATCGCCTTGTTGGTGTTATTATACGCCCCTTTGCTCCTGCATTGGTACAATGGCTGGCTCAACAAAAGCATTAGCATCGAACATGAATATTTTAGCCACGGCGTAATTGGTCTACCCTTCGCGGCTTATATCGCTTGGAATAACCGCCAACAGTGGAACAAACTACCCAATCAACTGCACCCCTTGGGGGGAGTATTATTAGGACTCGGTGGCGTTCTCTACCTCAGTAGCATCTCCGATTTAGTCAATCTGTCCTTTCCGATAATTTTAGCCGGACTCTGCCTGTGGCTAAAAGGAATACCTGGGTTAAAATTGCAGGGGATAGCCTTATTGTTTTTGCTACTGGCAACCCCTAACTATATCCCCTATCTGATAGAGCCTTTAGCCCTGCCTCTACAAACCTTTATCGCCAATATGGCGGGATTTGTTCTAATTCAGTTTAACGTCCCGGTGACGGTAGATCAAATCTATCTCTATGTAAATGGACAAATTGTTGAGGTTGCGCCACACTGTGCGGGACTGAAAATGCTATTTACGAGTCTGTATGTCGGTTTAATGTTATTGTACTGGACGGGTGCGATCGCTTCGAGAACCAAAACCATCCTATTTTTAGTGGCAGCCGCTTTAACCAGTGTTGTCGCGAATATTATCCGCAATACCCTGTTAACTCTGTTTTTCGGAACAGGTAATCAAGAACTTTTTGATTGGCTTCATGAAGGGTGGGGAGGAGACCTATACTCTGCTTCCATGTTGGGTCTATTGGTTATTCTGATGAAACTAATGCAGTATTATTTCCCCAATCAACAGGAATCCGAAGATAATGGACAAATCAGCCCCGAATCTTGAACCCACCAGCCAGGAAACCCCCAAACTACAGCTAAAACCCTCTCAATGGGTACTGTTGGGATTTCTGCTACTCCTATTTTTGGTAGGGACTCTTCCCGGTTTCTTTCGGGGTGGCTGGTCTTGGTCAGATATGCCTGATATTCAAGCTCTCCCTCAACTGCAAACCATTCGCCGTGAGGGTTTGACTGTACCCGGCTGGGAAACTACCAGTCACGATAGTATTCAAGTGGGGGCGAGGAGATGGTCTTTACAGACCCTCCAACAAAATGATACCGAAGTCCTGGTATTGCTGTTTCCCCAAAACTACTATAAAGACCAACCCCAAGTTGAATGGATGGATTTGCAAGGGTTACAGAGCCTCAGAACTGACTCCTATCGTGCCCTGCAATTGAGCCTAGACTCCCCCCAACCTGTGACAGTTAACGCGAGATTTTTTCGGGCTTGGAACCCCCGCCAAACCTATGCCCTTGTACAATGGTACGCTTGGCATAATGGCGGATCTCCTGCACCCAGCCAGTGGTTTTTTGCCGATCGCCAAGCTCAACTAAGAGGCGATCGCGCCCCCTGGGTAGCTGTCAGTATTATGATTCCTATAGAACCTTTAGGTGACATAGAAACAGTGGCAACTATAGCTCAATCCCTCGGTCGGGATATCCAAAAACAATTGATGACCACGATTTTTCAGCCACAATAAACAGTTATCCACAGTTGTGATATGGGCGCTAACCTCAACCCGATTAAATCCCTATTCCTCACCGGTCTCTACTCAGTGGCGAGTATTATTCCTTTAGCCATTATCACCAGTGGCGGCAAGTCGATGGCTCAAAGGATACCTGATCGGTGCATCTTACCCCGCTCCTTTGTGAATCAACCCCTACCGAGAGGCGGCGGACAACCCGCACCAGTACAACCAGACTGGCCTACACTATTAGAGCTTTTCCGCAATGCGGATGCTCCCATTCAGACCAGACCCTCTGGTATTCCGGTGTCACCTTCTGTGTTTGAAGGTCCTATTGGCGATCGCATGAAAAGTTATCAGCTAGGACCGGGAGATCAGATTTTTATAGATGTGTTTATCAATGGTCAGCGTTCCCAAGAATTAACTATTCCCAATGCCACCATTGGTCCTCAAGGTTCCCTGGCTATGCCTTTAATTGGTCTGGTGGAATTGGAAGGATTAACCTTAGAACAGGTGCGCCAGAATATCCAACCCCGCCTAGCTCAATTTGTCAGAAACCCTGAAGTTGTCGTATCTCTGGTAAATCAGCGACCTGTACAAGTCACCGTGACCGGAAAAATTGCCAGACCAGGTTTTTATCCCCTGCCATCACCACAACTAATTGTCGCCTTGACTACGGCGGGGGGAACTAGACCAGGGGCAGATTTACGACGGATTACTGTGCGCCGGACTTTACCCACCGGACAAACTCTAGAAACGGAAATAGACCTATTTACCCCCCTGTTATTGGGTTTGGAACCGCCTAATATTCGCCTAAGCGATCGCGATGTGATTACAGTCCCCACTCAGGAAGTTAGCCCCTCAGAAGGGGTTGAGCGAGATCTATTAGAAAATTATAGTCTGGCTGCTTCACCAGTTCCCGCCCAAGTAACCGTCGTTGGGGAAGTTGTGCAACCAGGCTTCTATACCCTCCCGGCTGGGGGTTCTCGTGTCTCTACGGCGCTGTTAGCGGCCGGAGGTGCCACATTAACTGCTGACTTGCGAACCGTCCTAGTTTGTCGCACTACCGTTGATGGTCGAGTTTTAGAAGATATCATAGATCTATATACACCCTTAGCAGAAGCTACCTCTCTCCCGGATGTTTCTCTATCTAATGGTGATTCGGTGATTGTACTACCACTAGATCCTGATGTTGATGAGAGAGACTACGATCGCAAATTAGTGGCTAGTTCAACTTTAGTTAACCAGCAAATTACCGTCAGAATTCTTAGTTATGCCGGAAATGCGATCGGTGCGGTAGCCTTACCCAATGGTAGCACCTTTATTGATATCCTCGCCAATGTACCTTTACAAACTGGAGACCTCGATAAAATTGCCCTGATTCGATATGACCGACAATCTCGACAAACAACTACTCAGATTCTGAATGGTAAAAATGTACTTAGAGGAGACCAAACCGACAATATTCTACTACAAGATGAGGATGTGATTGTGATTAATCGTAATCTGATTACTCAAGTAACTGTGTTTCTCAATAACTTTACCCAACCCTTTCGGGATGTCCTCGGCTTTACTCTCTTCTTTCAACAACTCATTAATTCGGCGGAAAGATTATTTGGACCCGACCAACAACAGGGTAATTAAAGGTATACAGCTTGTTCAGAAATTGTGCTAAACATTACCCTCACCCTAAATCTATCTCCCCCCTGGGAGAGGAACTTTGACAGCCTATGGCATGATTACTGAAAAGGCTGTAAATACCAAATTGCTATTACCAAAAATTCTGATATTGTTATGACTTTACCAATTGTTAAACGCTATTTAATCGCCTTTGAAAACTACAAATTTGCGGGACTAGCCGCCTTTGTGGTAGCCCTGGGAATTTCTGGGGGTGTGGGTATGATTTTGGAAGCGCCGCCAAGACCGCCCTACGAAGCCAGAGGAATTTTAACCTATAAAAATCCCCCGGTTTTGTTCTCCCAAACAGGTCAAAATATTCGACAGCAAGGACAACAACTCACAGACCGGATGTTACTACAACCCCGTGTGATTGAGGCGGTGTTAAATGAAACGATGATTACTCCTAGAGATTTTCGTAACGCTAGGGTTCAAATTAGACCGGGAGAGGGTGGTCAACCGGGTACAATTCAAGTCACCTTTAGAGATTATAGCCGCGATCGCTCTGTGGAAGTGGTCAATGTATTAATGCGGGAGATGATCGAACAGAGCCGTTTAATTAATACGGAACAACTCCGCAATATTATGGACACAATTCAAGATCGCATGGGACCAGCGAGAGCGGAATTGAGAGAGGCTCAAAATACTCTGGAAGAGTATGATAGACGAGAAGGCGCTACTTTATTGGCGATCGAAAGTGGTTCTTTACCTCAGTCGATTATTTCCAATAGAAATCATGTAGAACAGCTTGAATTGAGACTAGATTCTATTAATGCTCAAATCGCTAGTTTGGAAGGTAGACTAGGATTGAATGTCGATCAGGCCTATGTTTCCCAAGCGCTGACGGCTGACCCAATTATTGCTCAATTGCGAGTACAACTTTATCAAATTGAGTCTCAGTTAGAGTTTCTGCGTAAGGATTTTACTGATGCTCATCCCCTGGTAGCAGATTTAATTAAACAACAACAGGCAAGCGAACAGCAATTACAAGCGAGAGCTTCTGAGGTTCTCGGTGGTCATGGGGTGGCGGCTCCCCTGCGACAGGTTGACCAAATTCGGGTTGATTCGTCTTTAGACCCCTCCCGACAGCAAATTGCTCAAAATTTAATTAACCTGCAAACTCAGCAAGAAACTCTACTCCAAGAAATTGCTACTAGCCGTGAGGTGGGACGCAGATTAGAACGGGAATATGCGACTATTCCTAATAAGCAAATGGAGAAAATGCGGTTAGAGCAACAGGTGGGTTATAGACAGACTCTCTACGATAAAATGCAGGCGCAATTGGCTGATGCTCAGGCGGCGGAAGCGGAAACGGTGAGTAGTTTACAGGTGGCTCAGGAGGCGGCGGCTCCTGATGTGGAAGATCCACCACCACCACCTAGTTTAATCCTGGTGATGGCGGCGGGTGGCTTTGGTGGGGTGATAGTTGGTGCGGTGCTGATTTTTGCGTTGGGTATACTTAGCGGTAAATTCTACACCTGGGAGGAGATTCAGGGGGCTTTGAAAGAACGAGAAATTCCGATTCTGGGAGTGCTTCCCAATGTTTTGGATGACCATGCGGATTGGGATATGCCTTTACTACTACATCACAATTCTCGGTATTTGGAACCCTATGAGCAGGTGCGTAGTAATTTGTTCAGTAACGGCCAAAAACCTCCGAAAGTGGTGTTGATGACTAGCACTAAAGGACCGGAAGGTAAGACTCTGACGGCTTATAATTTGGCGATCGCCTCCGCGAGAGCCGGAAAACGGACTTTGATAATTGAGGCGGATTTGCGATCGCCAAGTCAAGTTGAGAGAATGCGATTGGCTATTGATTCTCAGGACCGTTGGGAACCTTTGCGCTATTACGGAGATTTGAATAATTGTATCCGTATGGTTCCAGATGTGGAAAATCTCTATGTGATTCCCTCTCCTGGTCCGTTAAAACAAGTAACGGCGGTGCTAGAGTCTAGTGAGATGCGACGTTTGCTTAAAGAGGTGCGCCATCGCTTTGATGTGGTGATTGTGGATGTACCTGCTTGGAGTGACCATAATGATGCTTTGACTCTCGAGCCTTTAACTGATGGTATGGTTTTGGTGGCTAGACCTACTTGTACTATGTCGGCTCAGATGAATCAATTGGCTGATCAGTTGACGGAAACTGATGAGGAGCAAACTGGACCGAAAAAATATCGGCCGAGGTTACTTGGTGCTATTATTAATGGGGCTGAACTCGATCTTCTGCCTGAAGATGATGGGGAGTTGATTGATATTCAGGGTGTTGATTCTTTGGATCGTCCGGCTTTGCCTAGGGATTATGAGCCGATTCCTCAATTGCCTTCTGGCGCTAGGCGTTAAATGTTTCAACGGGTTGATCTTACCCCGTTTGGGGATGATGCGATCGCTCCTCATGTTGAGGTTTGGCAGGCTGATTTGGATTTGCATTTAAGTCAAATTGCTGGTCTGGAAAGACTCCTAAGTGCTGAGGAAAGACAAAGGGCGGCCGCGTTTCGTCGGGAGAGCGATCGCCTCCATTTTACCGCCGCTCGTGGGATTCTCCGCCAAATTTTAGCCTCTTATGTAGGGGTGGCTCCCCCAGGGTTGGAATTTGCCTATAGTCAACGGGGAAAACCGGGTTTAATTACTGGAAATTCTCAGGGTGAAATACAGTTCAATCTTTCCCACTCCCACGGTAAGGCTTTATATGCGATCGCCTTTAACCGCAGAGTTGGTATTGACTTAGAAAAAATCCGCTCCCTGGATGGATTAACTTTAGCCAAACGCTTTTTTTGTGAGGGGGAATATTCCCAACTTTCTAACCATCCAAAAGCCGCACAAAATCGCGCATTCTTTCAGCTTTGGACGGCGAAAGAAGCCTTACTAAAAGCCACTGGTACGGGATTAATAGGCTTAAAAGATGTGGAGATTTTACCCAATAATGATGGTCAACTTTTCCTGGCTAAAATAGTTGGAAATTACCCACATAATTGGTATTTAAAAACCTGGGAAATTGACAATTGGGCGGCAGCTATAGCAGTAGAGACCCTGAAATAAGCACCTAGCAACACTCCCACCAGTAACTTGATGTTAAAAATCATCGACTAAAGAACTCAGACGCTCCAGGAGGGGGTCAGTTTTTTGGGGGGGGACGGGTTCTGGTGGTGGGGGAGGCGGCGCGTTTGACCGAGCGGGTTCTGGTGGTGGGGGAGGTGATGTAATTTGGGGCAATTTACTAGGTATTTGAGCGATCGCCTCATTGGTAGCATCTAGTTTAGATGCGATCGTCGCCTGAAATTGAGCAAGCTGCTGGGTTAACTGATTAACCTGACTCTCAAGTTGTTGGGTTTTATTTTCCGGTTTTTGGGCTTGTAGCTGTCGCTCCAAAGCCCCTAATTGTCTCTGGAGACTCAATAAACCCTCTTCAATAGGTTTTAGATTAGCAGGGGGGTTTAAAGGTCTTTCCGAGGTAATTTCCGGGCGGTAATCATTGTTGTTAATCACAGGGGTCTGTGTAGTGGGAGAACTCAACAAAAACTGCCACAAAGCCTGTTTACAGAGATTGCTAAAAGTTTGATATTTAGTGAGAGATAGCTCCTTTTCGATCGCCTCTAATAGAGTTTGATCAGCAGCATCCTCAGTAAAAGTAACCGACTGCGTAAGTTTTTTATTAGCCCAGAGCATAGTTAGGTAGGACGTATCGGCAGACCCGCAAATAACGAGGATTAACTAAGTTTAGCAGCAATTACATCTAATTTCACCCCCAAAGAGGCTATCCCGTTGAGGAAGTACCCAACGGGATGAAAAACCAATTAATTAGCGTTTCGCCAGTTGAGCCTCCCCATAAACATATTGTCCTAGGGAGTTAGCCTTACGAGCCGGTTGAGTCAGATGAGCCCTTAACTGAGCCTCTTTGAGTAGGGGTTGTAGATCTTGCCAGAAAAACTCACCACCGCCGCCAGTAATCACTACATCTGTGACCCTTTCTGGCAACCATTTTACCACGCGATCGCAAAGATCCCGCGCAAAAATCTTACGCAACTCAGGTACAATTTCATCTAGGTTAGCAGGTTTAGTCGCCCCTCTGGGACGATAAAAACGTTGTCCTTGGGGTTTATGTACTGCCTCTAGCAAGAATAGGGATTGAGCATCGGCTCCCTCAATCTTAGCGGCGACTTCCTCATAAAATTTACTCATCGCAAAGACTTCACTCTGAGAAACCCCACGAGCAAACCGGAAGCGATCGACAGTCAAGAAATCCGTAGTTTGATGTCCCACATCAACAATAGCTACAGAAAGATCCGCAAAGTTAGGCATATCTTTACTGCCCTGGGCTTCACACCAAATCAGGCTACCATAGCCCTCTGGCATTACCCGAACACTCTGGATATCAACCACGACTTGCTCACCCCTAAAGACCAAGGTATTGGGTCCACTGAGGAGACTCATAATTTGTTCTTTCTCTCGCTCAAACTGTTCTTGGGAGTAGAATGGTAGACCCAGCACCACATCAAGATCGCCTTTGAGGTTGAAATACCCCACACAAGCGAAGATCTTAATTAGGGCATCGTTGACCTTAGAGGGGTTAGCGGCGGGATCTACGCCAAACAGACTCGCTCCAAAATCAGCAGCCAGTTGACCGACGGCAAAACCATTTCCCTGATATTCCAGCCATAGATCTAACAGAGGATCGGTGTTTTTCGACTCAAAGCCGCCGCCACGGGCTTTTTCTACACTTAGTTGGGCAACATTAGAGGGGATAAAAACCACATCTGCGGGGTTGCGACTAATACAGGATTTAGTTGCGGTTCTCCCCAAGTCAACACTGAGAATCGTTGAGCGGCCGACTACAGTAGTAGTGGTCGGTTTGGTTGTGGTAGCTTTAGCTAACGGTGACTGTGACTGTGACTGTCCGGGCTGTTTGTTACTCTGCATCTGAAAAATCCGTTACTTCACGAAGACTCAAAAATTGTGACACTCAGAGGGACTAAGTCCGTGAGATTCTTCTTTCGGCCATCAGACTTGCCATCGGGAACTAAAGTTCTCAACACTCAAGCTGATACAAGAAGCATTTGGGTTGCCTCACAACCCAGTTGACCAGTACATCAGGGTACTTAAATCTCATGCTTTCGATGTTAATTGCCAGATTGCAGCCCCATTCTCACAACTTGAATTCAGAAATATGAGTTTGAGTCTCTAGCAACCTTCTGACAATTCTCCCATAGTTATAACTTTCCTGAGATTTAGATGTAGGCAATCCAACAACGGTAACTTTACCCTACTTCGATCGCGAAATAATCATCTCTAACTACAATTCCTAGGATTATAGCCTGCTGTCCCCCATTGCCAGATTATATTCCACTGATGTTTTTCCGTATCAGGACTTTTCCCCCTCATCAACTGTAGCGGGCCATTAAACTCCCCGGCCTGGTTGCCTGATCACAGACTGTTACGTTACATTTAGTTAAGATTATGAATATCTTTAATCTTAGCCATTGACTGGGCTGAGTTTTAAGAAATTTCTGATGTATTAGCACATAGAGGCAACGGAATTTATGAAAACATCTTGGAGAACCATTCTGCTATGGACGATCCCGGCCCTGGTGATCGGGTTCTTCCTGTGGCAGGGTGCTTTTGCGGCTTCCCCGACGGATATAGCTCAAAATAATACAGCCAGCACTCGCATGACTTATGGCCGATTCTTAGATTACCTCGATGCCGGGCGAGTTACCAGTGTGGATCTATATGAAGGGGGACGGACGGCGATCGTTGAGGCGATCGATCCTCAATTAGATAATGGAGTGCAGCGCCTACGGGTGGATTTGCCTAATAATGCCCCGGAACTAATTTCTCGCCTGCGTGCTGCTAATATTAGCTTTGATTCTCACCCTCCCCGTAATGATGGGGCGATTTGGGGACTTTTAGGAAATTTGGTTTTCCCGATTTTGTTGATTGTGGGCCTATTTTTCCTGTTCCGCCGTTCTAATAATGTGCCGGGTGGCCCTGGTCAAGCGATGAACTTCGGTAAGTCTAAGGCTCGTTTCTCTATGGAAGCCAAAACCGGGGTTTTGTTTGATGATGTCGCTGGCGTTGAGGAAGCTAAAGAAGAACTCCAAGAGGTGGTTACCTTCCTGAAAAAGCCGGAACGCTTTACCGCTGTTGGGGCGAGAATTCCTAAAGGTGTTTTGTTGGTTGGCCCTCCGGGAACTGGTAAAACTCTCCTGGCTAAGGCGATCGCCGGTGAGGCTGGGGTTCCCTTCTTTAGCATCTCTGGTTCGGAATTTGTGGAGATGTTTGTTGGGGTTGGCGCTTCCAGGGTCCGCGATTTGTTTAAGAAGGCTAAGGAAACTGCCCCCTGTATCGTCTTTATTGATGAAATTGATGCGGTCGGTCGCCAGCGTGGTGCTGGTATTGGCGGCGGTAATGATGAACGAGAACAGACCCTTAACCAGTTATTAACTGAAATGGATGGTTTTGAGGGTAACACGGGCATTATTATTATTGCTGCTACTAACCGCCCAGACGTTCTCGATTCGGCTTTGCTGCGCCCCGGAAGGTTCGATCGCCAAATCATAGTCGATGCTCCTGATATTAAGGGCCGTCTGTCGGTTTTGGAAGTTCACGCCCGCAATAAAAAACTTGCCGATAAGGTGTCTCTCGAGGCGATCGCTCGTCGGACTCCCGGATTTACTGGGGCTGACCTCGCCAACCTACTTAATGAAGCCGCTATCCTCACCGCCCGCCGCCGCAAGGATGCCATTACTATGGCCGAAATTGACGATGCCGTTGATCGGGTTGTCGCTGGTATGGAAGGAACCCCCCTCCTTGATGGTAAAACTAAGCGCCTGATTGCCTATCATGAGGTCGGACACGCGATCGTTGGTACTCTGATTAAAGATCATGATCCCGTTCAAAAAGTTACCCTAGTTCCCCGTGGACAGGCTCGCGGTTTGACCTGGTTTATGCCTGATGAGGATCAGGGTTTGATTTCCCGGTCTCAAATTCTCGCCCGTATTACCGGCGCTTTGGGCGGTCGCGCCGCCGAAGATATCATCTTTGGTGATGCCGAAGTTACCACCGGCGCTGGTGGAGACCTGCAACAGGTGGCGGGAATGGCTCGTCAAATGGTGACTCGTTATGGTATGTCTGACTTGGGACCCCTTTCTCTGGAATCTTCCCAGGGTGAGGTCTTCCTAGGTCGCGATTTTGCTACCCGCACTGAGTATTCTAATCAAATTGCGGACCGCATTGATTCTCAAATTAAGGCGATCGCCGAACATTGTTATCAGGATGCTTGTCAAATCATTCGCGATAACCGGGAAGTTATCGATCGCCTAGTTGATTTACTCATCGAAAAAGAAACCATTGATGGAGACGAATTTCGGCAAATTGTAGCTGAATATACTGAAGTTCCCGAAAAAGAACGGTTTGCTCCAGTATTATAATCTCTCTAACTGAGAAATTGCTCTTAAATTTCCGCCCAGTTTCTTATTCAAGAGACTGGGTTTTTTAATCTAATCTTAATCTAATCATCCTGTTGACCTCTTTATACTCAAGTTACCAATTACTGACCCGGGGGTGGCACTAATTGTTCTAAAGATGACATCCAATTAAATTATCATGGGTACACTAACTAAATGCTAAGACTAAGTTATATGATCAAAAATGACCATCTTAATCAGGACAACTTAACCAATGACCACACCAGTAGAATATCAACAGCGTCGGGAACAGTTAATGGCTAAAATTGGTGGCGGTACTGCCATTTTTAGCAGTGCGCCCACAGCAGTCATGCACAACGACGTTGAATATTCTTACCGCCAAGATAGCGACTTTTTCTATCTCACTGGCTTTAATGAACCTAACGCCGTCGCCGTGTTCGCACCCCACCACCAAGAACATCAATTTATTCTATTTGTACAACCCAAAGACCCCGACAAAGAAACCTGGACCGGATATAGAGTTGGGATTGATAATGCTAAAACTATTTATGGTGCAGACCAGGCTTATCCAATTCATGAATTAGACGAAAAATTACCCCAATACCTACAAAAAGCCGATCGCATTTATTACCGACTAGGACGTGATCAACAATTTAACCAGATAATTCTCAATCATTGGCAAAATTTAATCCGGGTTTATCCTAAACATGGCACAGGTCCTATTGCTATTCAAGATGCTGGTACAATTCTCCATCCTCAAAGGCTAATTAAAAGCCCCAAAGAATTGGAATTGATGCGAAAAGCCGCCGAAATTTCCGTAGCTGCTCACCAGAGAGCGCGAGAATTTGCTCAACCCGGAAAGTATGAATATCAGGTACAAGCTGAAATTGAATATTTCTTTAATCAACATGGTTCTACTCCCGCCTATCCTTCCATTGTCGCCTCTGGTGAAAATGCTTGTATTTTGCATTACATTGAGAATAATCGCCAAATGCAAGACCAGGATTTATTGTTGATTGATGCCGGTTGTGCTTATCAATATTATAATGCCGATATTACCCGCACTTTTCCCGTTAATGGTAAGTTTACACCAGAGCAAAAAATTATTTATGAGTTGGTTTTGCGCGCACAAATCGCCGCCATTGAACAAGTTAAACCCGGAAATCCTTATAACCAGTTACATGATACGGCGGTGCGGGTTTTGGTAGAAGGTTTGCTAGATTTGGGATTGCTCAAAGGCGATATTGATGAGATTATTAAAGAGGGCAAATATAAGCCTTTTTATATGCACAGAACCGGACATTGGTTGGGCTTGGATGTTCATGATGTCGGCGTTTATCAGTGGGGTGAAGAACCGCAATTATTGCAGCCAGGACAAGTGTTAACTGTGGAACCGGGGATTTATATTAAACGGGATATTAAACCCGTGGAAGGACAACCAGAGGTCGATGAGCGATGGCTGGGAATAGGGGTGAGAATTGAGGATGATGTTTTGGTGACAACAGATGGTTATGAAGTTCTGACGGCTGGGGTTCCTAAGTCGGTGTCAGCTATGGAAAGTTAGGCTGATTTTCGGGGTGGAGTTGATGTTAATTTCTACCCCGGTTTTAACTTACCTAAGAAGGTTATGTTTGGGGTGAATATTTAATTAATTGTGATTATAACTGTTCCTCTGAGTCTTGAGATTATGGCAAAGATTAAGTTTTTGTAAAGAAACAGCCGTCAATCCTAGTCCAGTATGATATAATATAAAATTGTCATATATCGGGCAATGATGCAGATGAAACCTTGGCATTATGTTTTGATTCCGATGACGATCGCCTCCGCTACAGGTTGGGTAACAGCAGCGATCGCATTTACTGATTTTGACTCTGTTAAACCGTCTCAGGAATTACAACTTGCTCAAACTCCCGTAGGCGCTTGTACTGTCGATGACCCTACCGGAACTCCCTTAAATGTACGAGCTACTCCTGCTGGTAAAATTGTTGGTAGTTTACCCAATGGAACTCGGGTAATTTTAGGAATAACAGACGGTAGAGAAGGACCCAACTGGACTCGCATTATCGGACCCATAGAAGGTTATGTTTGGAGTCCATATTTAACTAATTGCGCTTACCAATAAACCATGAATATATATAGTTCATAGGACTACAACTCCTCTGCAATTATTGAACTTTCCACAGGTCTGGGATATCCAGAACTTGCTCAAGGTCGCCATAATTTTGCTGTAGCAACTCTTGTAATTCCTGAGAAGGTCTAAATACAAAAATGGTGGAATTTTCAGGAATTAATTGTAATGATGGTTGATTACTCATCAGAATAAGTTTAACCTCATTATTATCTAATAGATAACTGAGGGAGATTAAATCTCCTGTATTAGTACCATTTCCCGCATCAGAAATTACCACAGACGAGTTGGCTTGATTAATTTCTGTAGCCACTTGATGATTAAAATAGCTTAAACCTTTATCCCACCAAGTTGATGAAACTGTACTTAAACCCAAGGAGATAATACTAGAACTTAGTAATATGGCTAATACCCACAGCCACAACTTTTCACCATCCAATAATGATTGACGACCAGTATTAAGGTGGGTTACTAATAAAAAGGCGATCGCCATTTGAATAGCTGGAAAACAAGCGATCAGATACCGAGTGACAGAGGAACGCTGTCCCCCCCATAAGAAATCTGGTAAAACCAACAGGATAAACGGTATCAAAATCGCAGTTAAAATAAATAATCCGGTTTGACTATCATTGGTTTCACTTACATAATACAGAGCATAAATAATTAGCAGTAAAAACGGCAGCCTAAATAAATACGTCCAGAAGCTGTTAAAGCCAAAGTCAATATCAACTAAAACCGAGGTAAAACTTAGCATCCAAAACTTAGATAAATCCAGTAAACTCATGGATTGATGAGTCCAACTGGTCAAGTCTTGAGCCTGTTCCCAATTATGGATAATCACAGTTATCCAGGGTAGATAAAGAACCACAGTTAAACATATAGATATCGCCAACTGAATGAAAAACAAAGACGGACGTGGTTTATAATTCCGTCTCGGTTCCGACCCAAAAATCAAGATTCCCCAACCGATATGACTGGCTATAACTAATCCAAAAAATAAATGGGTATATAATCCTAAAGTGCAGGTAATTACATAACCCAACCACCACAGCCAATTGTTGGTGCGACTCCCTTTGAGTAACATCAGACTAGATGCGATAATTAAAGCCGTCATTAAGCTGTATTGACGAGCAGTTTGCGCTAATAATACATCCACCGGAGAAACAGCTAGTAAAGCGGTAGCCATGAGGGAAATTAGGGGAGATTGAAATAATTCCCAAGCTAAGGCATAAATAAGCGGTAAGGATATTAAACTAATGACGGCGGGTAAAAGACGGGAAGCTAAAATCGAACTGCCAAAGCCTCGCATCCAACCCCTAGCGATGAGATAATATAGGGGAGGATGATGGGGGTTTCTATGCAGAGAGGCGAGAGTATCGGCGGCGGTGCTATCGGGTTTGAGGCGTTGATATTCTAGGAGTTCTGAAGGGGTAAAAATGCGATCGCTGAACAATTGCTGATCTACCTGTTCGCGGGTAAAACCAGCCGAGCGCAAGTTGGTAAAAACTTCATCATGGGAATATAATTTGCGATCGAGACTCGCAAAACGGAAAAACACCCCCAGGACAATCACAATCATTAACAGAATAACCAGGCGACGGGGTGAACCACCTGTAAACACCTTTGGTTGGTAGAGCATTCCTGTGGTTAAGGTTTTTTATCGATTTCACCCAGATCATAAAGGCAGGGAGTCACCCCTGCCTCAAAATTTTGGAAATTGGCGGTTAGCCTAATCCTAGATTAAATTTTAGCGGGTGATTTAGTACAGTGAGCCAGTGGGACGGTGAACGATAAAGCTGAGAACTTGGCACTGCTTCACGTTATCAAAACCCATAACCCGGATAAAGCACTTAGGATATTCGCGACGGCATTCGTCGATTTCCGCCATAACTTCGCGAACGGTAGTTGCATTAAACAGAGGCAACTTCCACAGAGTCCAGTAGTGCTGTTCAGGCGCAGAGGATTCGCTGAATTCTACCCCAGCAATAAAGCCTTGCTCAAGAATGTACTGAAGCTGTTTCTGGGTCTGAGCATCAGTCAGAGGGGGTAAATAGGACAGAGTTTCGTAACGGCGCTCTTTTGGTAGTGTTTGCATTGTGATTTTCCAGGGTAGTTGTTGAAATTAATTATTTAGACTCCGACCTTAGTCGGGAGGGTTAGTCTCGGAAGTAGTTAGTTGCGTCATTCGTTCCAGGTACTGGCGGCGATGTGCCATATTTCCCTGCTGAATCCCCAGCCGAACCATCTCCGGTAGATAATCCGCCACCTCTTGGGTGAGATGATCTCGGACGGTCATCACCCGGAAAGCCAGTTCTTGATTTTCCTGTAGTAGTTCCTCAAGATAAGCCTCACCATCCTGGATTTTCCCCCGAGAGGAAAAATCACTCAGCCAGATGGCTAAACCGGGGTTAGTCTCTGTCAATTGGTTGGTGATGATGATTACAGCTTGATAGGTTAGGTAACTGGTCAGTACCTTGGTCGTGTCTTTAGCAACTTTTTTGATATCCATGTTCTGACACCAACCCTCTGTTAAGACTTCAAGTTTGAGATATTGGATTGAGTTGTATCCGTAGCTCTCCAAAATTGTCAAGTCAGGGGAATTTGCCCAATCCAAAATCACTTCTCGAAATCTCAGGAAACCTACAGGGTATCCATAGCCTCGAACTCGAATTTGATTTCTTTCCAAAGTTCGCAAGCCACAGCCAGTTCAGGACTCCACTTGCAAGCCTCACGAATCACGTCGCCGCCTTCACGGAACAGGTTACGGCCTTCGTTACGAGCTTGGATGCAGGCTTCGAGAGCCACACGGTTAGCAGTTGCACCAGGAGCATTACCCCAGGGGTGTCCCAAAGTACCACCACCGAACTGCAAGCAGGAATCATCACCGAAGATTTCCACCAGAGCTGGCATATGCCAAACGTGAATACCACCGGAAGCAACCGGCATTACACCAGGCATAGAAGCCCAATCTTGGGTAAAGAAGATACCACGAGAACGATCTTCTTCGATGTGGTCTTCCCGCATCAGGTCTACAAAACCCATGGTGATACCTTTTTCACCTTCGAGTTTACCTACAACTGTACCAGAGTGCAGGTGGTCACCACCGGACATCCGCAGACACTTAGCGAGAACCCGGAAGTGGATACCGTGGTTACGTTGACGGTCAACCACGGCGTGCATAGCGCGGTGAATGTGCAGCAACAGACCATTATCACGGCACCAACGAGCCAGGGTGGTGTTGGCGGTAAAACCAGCGGTGAAGAAGTCGTGCATGATGATGGGGGTGCCGATTTCTTTGGCGAATTCCGCCCGTTTCATCATTTCTTCGCAGGTGGGGGCAGTTACGTTTAGGTAGTGGCCCTTAATTTCGTTGGTTTCAGCCTGGGCTTTTTCGATCGCCTCTTGTACAAATAGGAAGCGATCGCGCCAGCGCATGAATGGCTGAGAGTTGATGTTTTCGTCGTCTTTGGTGAAGTCTAAACCACCACGCAGACACTCATAAACCGCCCGACCGTAGTTTTTAGCCGACAGACCCAGTTTAGGTTTGATTGTGCAACCCAACAGGGGACGACCGTATTTGTTCAATTTGTCCCGCTCAACGGTGATACCGTGGGGAGGGCCTTGGAAGGTTTTGAGGTAAGCAATTGGAATCCGCATATCTTCCAGGCGCAAGCCCCGCAGTGCCTTAAATCCAAATACGTTACCCACGATGGAGGTTAACATATTGGTAACAGAACCTTCTTCAAACAGATCCAAGGGATAGGCAACAAAGCAGAAAAACTGATTGTCTTCGCCGGGTACTGGTTCGATGTGGTAGCAACGACCTTTGTAGCGATCGAGGTCTGTTAACAGGTCAGTCCATACAGTTGTCCAAGTTCCGGTTGAAGATTCTGCTGCTACTGCTGCTCCCGCTTCTTCCGGGGGAACTCCTGGTTGAGGTGAAACACGGAACGCTGCCAGAATATCTGTATCTTTGGGTGTGTAATCCGGCGTGTAATACGTCAGCTTATAGTCTTTTACACCAGCCTGATATCCGGCTTTCGATTTGGTTTGAGTTTGAGAGTAAGACATAACTCCTTTATATCTCCCTTCTGAGGAATCGCTCTTTAAATTTCCGGCTATTTGCCGATTGATTAAAATACTATCAATAAATGGCTTCAGTCAACCTTTAATATTGTTAATATTTCCATTACATTTGTTTATATTTCTTTGCAAAACCACACATTTGGTCCAAAAAAAACATATATATCACTAAATGACTAAAAATAATATTAAGTATTGTAAATATTAGCGGCCAGATCATGAATAATCCCGATCCCGCCACTCTAGGAAGTGGGCGCAACTGGTTAAAGCCGAGAGATCACCAATAGCTTTAGGGGTCGCTGCGCCCCATTCATTTAGGTCTACGGACTGCTATAACCGAGATGGGTAATTATGGGAGTGGCAATCTATTGTATATTATCTATATTTTGATAGACTTAAATCAATAGTACAATCATCATTTCCCATTACTTGGAGGACAAAGCTGGTGATTCAGACCACACTGCATCAGTTAAAGGTTTTTGAAGCCGTAGCGCGTCACGGTAGCTTCACTCGCGCAGCAGAAGAGTTATTGATCACCCAACCCACTGTCTCAAGTCAAGTCAAACATCTATCGCAAGCGGTGGGACTACCACTATTTGAGCAAATTGGCAAACAACTTTATCTGACTGATGCGGGTCAGGAGTTACAAGCGACCTGTCACGATATTTTTCAGCGCCTGGAACATTTCGAGATGACCATTGCTGACCTGAAAGGCGCTAAACAAGGGCGATTAAGTTTATCAGTAGTCACTACAGCCAAATACGTTATTCCCAGACTGTTAGGGTCTTTTTGTCAAAACTACCCAGCCATTGATATTGCCCTACAGGTGATCAATCACCAACAGATTACCCAACGGATGCTGGAAAATAAAGATGATCTATATATACTAAGTCAACCCCCTGAAGATATAGACCTTTGTACGAAACCCTTTTTAGATAATCCCCTAGTGGTGGTAGCCCCCTCTAACCATCCCCTAGTCGGTAAAACCCAAATTCCCATTGAAGCGCTGAACAATGAACCATTTATCATGCGAGAATCTGGGTCAGGGACTCGTAGGGCAGTGCAGAAATTATTTGACAAGAGTAAGGTATCAGTGCGGGTACGCCTAGAATTAGGTAGCAACGAAGCTATCAAACAAGCGATCGCCGGAGGCCTAGGAATTTCCGTTTTATCCAAACATACATTAAACTCGTATGGCGATCAACGAGAGTTAACCACCTTAGATGTGGTAGGATTCCCTATCCAACGTTGTTGGTATGCAGCCTATCTCAACGGGAAACAATTATCAGTTGTCGCCCAGACCTTCTTAGAGTATCTTCTCGAGTGCGGTAAGTCTGATTGACCTGGGTTTAAACATAGCGTGACATGAAACTACCCTTTTTGCCATCTCAACCACCATCAGAACCCACCCCAACTTCCCAAACCGGAGCCGGTTTAGGCTCCTTTGGTGGAGTCTTCACCCCCTCAATTTTAACCATCCTGGGGGTGATTATGTACCTGCGATTTGGATGGGTAGTCGGTCAGGTAGGACTGTGGGGAACCTTAGCTATCGTCACCCTATCAACCTCTATCACCTTTCTGACCTCTCTTTCCATTTGTGCGATCGCCACAGATCAAGTAGTCAGAGCCGGCGGAGCCTATTATATGATTAGTCGCTCCCTGGGTATTGAATCCGGCGGAGCCATTGGGATACCCTTATATTTTGCCCAAGCCATCTCCGTTGCTCTCTATACCATTGGTTTTGCCGAAAGTCTAGTCATCACCTTTCCTCAACTCAATATTAAAGTTGTAGCCACCATCACCACCATCATGGTGGCTATAATTGCCATTAAGTCCGCAAAATTAGCGATTAAAGCCCAATACTTCATCATGGCAGCGATCGCCCTGTCCCTCATCTCCCTATTATTCGGCAGTCCGGTTGAAGCCAGCACACAAGACATAGAAATCGCCACCAACCTCCCCAAAGTAGGATTTTGGCAAGTGTTCGCCGTCTTTTTCCCCGCTGTTACCGGAATTATGGCGGGGGTCAATATGTCAGGAGACCTGCAAAACCCCACCAAAGCCATCCCCACAGGAACCCTCGCCGCCGTCGGCACAGGTTATGTAATATATATGTTGCTACCCATCCTATTATGGATGCAAGGGGATACAGAAAGCCTCCTAGCCGATGCGCTAATCATGAAACGGATAGCTTTCTGGGGACCATCTATCCTGCTGGGAGTCTGGGGAGCCACCCTATCGAGTGCCCTAGGTAGTATATTAGGAGCCCCAAGAGTCCTGCAAGCCTTAGCCAAAGATGGCATTTTACCCAACTCGTTAAAATTCCTAGGAACCGGATCGGGACCCGATAATGAACCCCGTATCGCCACAGTTGTTACCCTAGGATTTGTATTAATTGCCGTTGCTGTCGGCGACCTCAACCTGATCGCCCCAGTGCTGAGTATGTTCTTTCTGACCACCTATTTGGTACTCAACCTAGCAGCAGGTATCGAGACCTTTTTAGAAAGTCCCTCCTTTCGTCCCACCTTCAAAGTTCACTGGCTATTATCTCTGTTAGGAGTCGTCGGCTGTTTAGGGGTAATGTTCCTCATTGATGCGATCGCCACCATTATCGCCGCCATCATTGTCTTTAGTATCTATATTTGGTTAGAGCGACGAGAACTAGAAAGCGCCTGGGGAGATATCCGTCAGGGAGTTTGGATGGCTCTAGTGCGTCGAGGTTTATTTCAACTGAGTTACACCCCAGACACCAAAAACTGGCGACCCCATATCCTCACCTTTTCCGGTGCGCCCAATAAACGTTGGTCTTTAGTGGAATTAGCAGCTAATTTTAGTCATAACGTCAGCCTGTTTACTGTTTGCACCATCTTACCCACAGGCTCCCGTAGTCCGACCCAAAGAAATGAAATAGAAGCGATTTTGCGCGATTATTTAGAAAAACGAGCCATAGCAGGCTTAGTCAGGGTAATTATGGCTGATGATCCCTTCACTGGCTCCCGTCAACTCGTAGAATCCTACGGAATTGGTCCCTTAGTACCCAATACAATTTTATTAGGAGATTCCCAATCCCCTGAACGTCGAAAATCATATTGTGAAACCCTAGTACATTTTCACAAAACCGCTCGTAGTGTACTCATATTAAGAGATGAATCAGATCAGGGATTTGGCGATCGACAGAAGATTGATATCTGGTGGGGGGGTCTTAATACTAATGGAGGCTTGATGCTAATTCTGGCTTATTTGTTGCGGACCAGTCTGGAGTGGCGCGGAGCCGAAATTAATTTAAACTTAGTTGTACCCGACCAAACAGCAGCCGTAGCAGCCCAGACTAATTTGGCTAAAGTGGTTGCACAGTTACGCATTGGGGCTAAACCCCAGGTGATTGTTTCTCAAGGACAACCTTTCCCCGAAATTCTACGGTCTTCCTCTCAGGATGCCGATTTGGTATTTTTGGGTATGGCTACCCCCAAAGAGGATTTAGAGTACAGTGAATATTACGAGCGCCTCCAGAAAATGGCTACGGGATTACCCGCTACAATTTTTGTGTTAGCTGCTCCTGATTTTGCCTTCTCTGAGGTGTTACAAAAAGATTAGGTTCACTTTTTTTCAACCAGTAGTCTGAGGTGTTATGGGGCTGAACTTTCAATGGTCTAGGTTAAAGTTAGCTGTACTTTCGGCGATCGCATTGGGGACTCATATTGCGATCGCTACCCCAGTGAAGGCAGCAGAAACAATTATAGTTCGCCAAGGGATTATGTCCCTGTCCTTGGCGATCGAAGATTTAGAAACATTAGCCAACACCGGAAAAGCTCCCCCCGGACTCCGAGGTTATGAGCTGTTTCTGTCCCCCCAACAAAAACAACAAGTCCTGGGAGTCTTAAATTCTCAAGTAGGTATCCCACCCACCGCCGTCAGCAATTTACTGACAACCCAAATTGGCGAAAACATCCTTGACGAAATTGCCACCATTACCCGCACTCAGGACCCCCAAACCCGAGGCGCAGACATTAAAACCGCCCTATTAGAAGCCGCCGAAAGCGAGTCTGGGTTATCAATACTAGGGTTTTTACAAAGCTACCCTAACCCAGAATTGAGAATTGATATCGATGTCGCCTTTGATGTGTTTAGTCGCCTCAACCGTTCCTTTTGGCGGACTCAGCAGTTTATGGTGGAAATAGTCCAACAATTAGGACCCACAGATGCTAATTTAACCCTCCCCCTAGACCCCACCCAACCAGGTCCTCACCAAGTGATCACCACTACCCATACCTTTGAGGATACAGCCAGAAACCGCACCATTGATGTAGATATTTATTGGTCAGAAGCCGTCACCAGCGATCGCCCTGTGGTACTGTTTACCCACGGTCGCGGTTCCGTTCGCAACGAATTACAATATGTAGCCCGCCACCTAGCATCCCACGGCTATGCTTTCGTCACCTTAGAACATCCCGGCAGTAACCAGACCCATATTAGCCAAAATCTGGCAATGCAACCACAGGAGTTGTTAGAACGTCCCCAGGATATTAGTTTTGTTCTCGATCAGTTAACTCAACTCACCCAAACCGGTGGAGTTATAGAACGTAGCCTTAATCCTAACCGGGTTTTAGTGATTGGTTATTCCCTCGGTGGTGGTACAGCTTTAACTATAGCTGGGGGAGAGTTTCAACTCGACTCCCTACGCCAGCGCTGTCAGCAGGACGCAATTACTTTAAGTTCCGGACAAATTACCCAATGTATCGCCACTGAACTACCCGGCGATCGCTATAGGCTATATGATCCTCGCATCAAAGCAGCGATCGCCCTTAATCCTACCGCATCCTTAATCTTTGGTGAAACCGGACTAACTCAAATCCGAGTTCCCACCCTCATTTTTTCCACCTCCGCCGATAAACTCACCCCCGCCTTATCCGACCAAATCGCCATATTTCCCCAAATTCCCGCACCCAAATGGTTAGTCGGAGTTTTGGGGGGAACCCACCTCAGCGCCAAAGACCCCGATTTTGTCTTAGATCAATCCCGCGTTCCCAGTACACCCCTATCTGGTGATGAAGTAGCAGGTATCGCCGCCGCCGATATCCAAAACTATGTCAAAGCCTTTACCCTAGCCATGGCCGCACAGTTAACACCAGAAGCCGAAAAATATCAAATTTTTCTCACCCCAGAATACTTTGAGTTTATTTCTACCGATGCCTTTCCAGTGCGGCTAATCACCGAAATTCCCGAACCTATGCAGATCCTCGTTGATTCATTTCTCAAAGACCAGTTACCCTAAACTTTGCCAAAATGGTAGCTACTATGAGTTCCATTAGGATAAAGAAAAGTGCAAACCACAGATACATCAGGGTTATAAGCAATGAGCATCTCTTGCAATTTCATCTGTTTCCAATCCGACAGCATAGAATCAAGACTACTCATAGGACGGTATTGGAATTGCCATTCTTCCAACTCCGTCGAGTTATTCTCCAACTGGCGCAACAGCACCACTGTTCCTTTTTCTCCACTGTTTTTGTAGCCGCGATCGCTCATTTGCGATATTTTCTCGGCATTGGCTTCAATCACAGCAATTTGTTGTTCGGGAGTTTCTAAAACATCAGCCATAGTAATTTACGATAAGCTCATCAGATCATCGAAGCCTTGCTCCTCCTAGGACTGGGGCTGGTAGGCGAAGTAAGCTAGGAGGTAGTTACACAGGTTAAGATAGAACTATCATCAGGGAACCAAAAACAGGGAAGAGGCATTCCTGGCATCTACCGTCAGATATAGTAAATTGCTATATCTATAATCTATCAATATCAGTAACCCCAGTAAATCTTAACCCCAATCAGTTGATATGACTCCTAAAAAAATTCTAGGGCTGATAGTATTCGCCCTAATTGTTACTTTTATTACCTCTGCTGATGGTTTTACCTTCCTACCCGACCCAGTGCGGGGCGCTAGTAAAACCAGCCGCGAATTTTTAATTGGGCTGGTTCCCGACTGGCTAACCCCCCGTAATTTCAACGAAGAACGGGAAAGGGATGTCGAACAGTTACAGAATACAACGCCAGAAAATAGCGGTAATTAAGGCAAAAAGTCAGCCTATAAGTTTACCGGGCTACTCTCTCCCCGTGGCTATCTTAGGCTTTCTTTTTCAGCCAGCTAAACATCGCCCGCAGGTCATGACCAACTTCCTCGATAGGATGTTCGGCTTCCTGGCGGCGCATGGCGGTAAACCCGGCTTTACCAGATTGATTTTCTAACACAAACTCCCGCGCAAACTGACCTGTTTGGATCTCTTTGAGGATCTTACGCATTTCTGCGCGGGTAGCATCTGTAATTACACGGGGGCCGCGAGTATAATCTCCATATTCGGCCGTATTGGAGATACTATCGCGCATTTGAGCCAAACCACCCTCAACCACTAAATCTACAATCAGTTTGACTTCGTGGAGGCATTCAAAATAGGCTAATTCCGGCTGATATCCGGCCTCTACAAGGGTCTCAAATCCAGCTTTAATAAGGGCACTTAAACCACCACAGAGAACCGCCTGCTCGCCAAATAGGTCGGTTTCTGTCTCTTCCCGGAATGTGGTTTCCAAGATGCCACCACGAGTGCCACCAATACCTTTAGCATAAGCCATAGCGCGATCGCGTGCTTGTCCTGACGCATCCTGATAAACCGCAAACAGACAAGGAACCCCCTGTCCTTCTTCATAGGTACGGCGCACCAGGTGTCCAGGACCTTTGGGCGCTACCATGATCACGTCTACATTCTCTGGGGGGACAACTTGACCAAAATGGATATTAAACCCGTGGGCAAATGCTAGGGTTTTGCCTTCGCTGAGATTAGGTTCGATTTCGTTTTTGTAGACCGTTTTCTGCACTTCATCCGGTAGGAGGATCATAATTAGATCGGCAATTTTAGCCGCTTCATCTACCGGATAAACTGTTAAGCCGGCATCTTTGGCTTTAGTGGCTGACTTACTCCCTGGATATAGCCCGACGATGACGTTCATGCCACTATCTTTAAGGTTCAGGGCATGGGCATGGCCTTGGGAGCCATAACCGACAATTGCAATGGTTTTACCTGCCAATAGATCTAGATTGGCATCGGCATCGTAGTACATACGGGCCATAATCCGGGTTCTCCTTCCTATTCAAGTTGTGTGTTAAGGGGTACTTGCAAAACTTAAATCATATCATGGGTAGAGACCTAGTGGCATATATGATCCTGGTCACCATTCTCGGTAATTGCTACTCAAATCGGGCACATGATAGCTTCGACCGAGTTATGTAAATATCTTTTAAATATCGTTGCCAATATTGTTACAAAATCTCAACTGGGCGATCGCCTAAAAGTCTTGTCAACACTGACTTGGGGTTTTTTAGGCTCAAATTTTAGCCGGGATTTGTTATTAAGTCTTGTGTCAGGGTCCTGCTGTGACGGGAAATTTGAGTTTCAATTAGAACTATAACCAACCTAATGTGATGTCAATGGCATAGTGTGATATGAAACAACCTTCACAGTTAACACGGCTGATTTGGGATTTCTATCGAGAAAACGAAGCCGAATTGCAACAGCTTAGACCCTTGGGACAGTGTAAAGTCTATAGGCGGTGGGGTGTTTTGCATATTCAGTGCATGAACCAGGACATCGCAGACGCTGTAAAATCTTCCCCATCGCTAATTCAGGAACCTGTTGTTCTGATGCGACTGGCTCATCAAATTAAAATATCGGTTAAGAATACAACGGTGGCTGTGTTTGATGTTAATTGGGACACCATCATCGCCTAGAACCTTTTGGGAAGTTATAGTCTGGTCCCTACGGTCGTCGGATTGTAGGGACTTTGTTATATTCACAATTTTTTCTCAAATTTCCCGGAGTGCTTCATCTCCGACAGGAATAGGAAAAAGTAGATGCACCCTGATGGTTTTCCCCCGGCTTCGGCTGGGGGATTTTTTTGCCCAATACTGGACAATTACAAATTTTAAGACGATCGCCACCTTAACCGAGCGATCGCCTTCATCAACATCTCAACTTATTAACAGCTTTCCATCTATTAAGCCGGAACAGGTGAGAAACCATTATTATCACCTATCGATTGAGAACTATTAGCCGCTTTTTTGCCATTGCGTAACTCTTTTTGAATCGAAATAGCTTTTCCTAAAGAAGCGATCGCCTCCTGATATTTTTTCAGTCGGGATAATAAAGCGCCCCTGTGTCGCCAACTTTCCGCATGATCTGGCTTCAAAGCAATCGCCGTATCAAAACAAGCGATCGCATCATCATGTCGTTCCAACTTCTCTAAACAGATTCCCCGTTGACACCAAGCCTGATAAGCATCTGGCTGTAAAGCAATCACCCGATCCCAATTAGCCAGCGCCTGTTCATACTGTTTTAAAGCCGTTAAAATCTCACCTCGCCCCATCCAAGCCTCATAGCTATCCGATTTCAGGCTAATCGCCCGATCATAACAAATCACAGCCTCTTCATGACGTGCTAATTTTACTAAAACTCCCCCCTGAGAAATCCAAAGTTCTGGCTCCTTAGAATTCAGAGATATCGCCTGTTCATAGCAAGATAGAGCCTCCGAATATTGATTAATATGACATAAAGCCATCCCTCGATTTGCCCAAATATCAAACTGACCTGGATTAATTTGAATCGCCCGATCATAAGATGATATAGCTTCCTGATAGCGTTTTAATTGACTTAAAACATTACCTCGATTATGCCAAGTTTCATAATGATTCGCTTCCAGCTTAATCGCCCGATCATAAGACTCTAAAGCCTGCTCATACTTCTGAAATTTACGCAGTAAAGCCCCCCGATTGTGCCAAGCCGCATAATCATTAGGCTGAATCTTTAACGCCTGATTATAGGCTGAAAGAGCCTGGGAATAACGTTTTAAACGCACCAAAACATTACCCCGATTATACCAAGCATCTGACCGCTTAGGCTGAATCTTTAACGTGCGATCATAACACTCCAAAGCCTCAGAATATTGTTTTAGCTGCACCAAAGCATTACCCTTTTGATACCAAGCCTCATCTAAATCAGGGTTAATTTCCAAAGCCCGATCGCAAGAAGCGATCGCTTGTTTATATTGACGTTCATTAATTAGAGCTTCCCCTTTTTTAAGGAAATCATCCGCAATTAAAGGCTGAGAAGTAGGCGGATGCTTAGGAGGTAATCGTAATTCATGATTATCATGATTAGATGGAGATTTTGATATCGGCTTAGAGATAGGTGGCGCAGAAACTGGTAAGGCTGGCGTATTAACCTGTTCCATCGCCTGATTTTTATAATTTTGCAGCTCCACCATCATCTGTTGTACCTGTCTAAGATACTGTAACTTCAGATTTTCTAGTTCTTGAATCGATACCTGGGAAGCCTCAACCTCTTTCCTTAAAAAATGAATAGACTTTTGTGCTACTTTCAACTGCATTTCTAAATCTTTAACCAATTTTTTAGACTGATAATTAGATTTTTTTAGTTGTGATTCTAAACCATCAAATTTATCTAATCTTTTGTTAGTTTCACTCACCAACTCTCGAATCACTAAGCGCCGCACCAACCAGAAAAACATCAAAGTTAAAGTCGGTGATAAAGTAGAAATTAACAGCAAAGTATTGAGTAATATAATCGTGTAGCCAAATTCAGAATTAGCTACAGAAGGGCTAACCTGAGCCAGTGACAAAGATGGGGAAGCTGAGGCTATAAATACCACTTCATCTGTTGTTAATGATGAATCCTCAGCTAATTCTGGCCGGCTCCAAGTTTCCGGGGTGCCGACAGTGGGAGTCAGTTCAACTTGGCTAATTTCGATATCAATTTTATCAACCAAATTTTCCGTATCACCAACCGGATTAGAACCAGATGTTAACTTAGGGGCGGCAGTTGCCGGATTTAGGAATTCGTTAGCTGCAAGCGCAGTCAGAGTCAACAGTGTTAGGGTCGATAGCCTCATGGATATAACTCACTCTTGCTTGATGATTAGGGGGATGGATAACGGATAGCTAAATAGTGACTCCCCCCCGGTTTAATATCCTTTAAACTCAGGGGGAGTGTCTTAGCTAGTTCATAATTACGCCCCAATTTTTGCAGGTCAGGAAATTGATAGTTATAATCTAGGGAGTTGAGGGTTGGTTAAGAGTCAATCCGGTTGAGCAACCATCATCAAAGTTTCTGGTCGCCATAGCATCCCCGACCCCCCAGGAAAAACTATCGATTTGGATTTGATAGCCACACCAAAAAAAGCAGGCAAAATACCTGCTTTTTACAGTCAAACATTAGACTAATTGATATCGGGCTTGATATCTCTTATGCGCCTACTGCTACCGGTTCTCGATGGCTGGCTAGAGGAGTTTGATGTTCCGATGGTGTGCAGTAGACCTCACAGGAATTGTTAGGGCTTTCAATCAACTTGATTTTATGGAGATTGGCTCCTAATTCATCAATGGGATTTTGCAGCAAGTCACGGATATAAACGGCAATATTTTCAGCGGTTGGTACGACCTTAGCAAAGTAGGGAATATCTTTGTTGAGGAAGGTATGATCGAAGGGTTCAACCACATAATCATCGATCGCCTTCTGCACAGCTCCTAAATCCGCAATCATACCCGTGCGGGGGTCAATTTGACCACGAATGGTAACTTCTAGGTGATAATTGTGTCCGTGACCGTGAGGACGGGCGCATTTGCCATAAATTTTCGAGTTATCCTCATCATTCAGGAGAGGGTGAGCTAGGCGATGAGCTGCGCTAAAGTGGGTGCTGATGGTTAGATATGCTTCCATGGCGTTTCCTTGATAATCTGCCCAAAGTTGGGGGTGTTCAAATAGTTGAATGTTGGTTAGGGGTAAATGGGGGGCTAAACGATGCCAAATTAAATAAGCCAGAAATTCAGTTGTGGGTAGGGTGTGCTGAAATTCCGGCCATGCTTCATTGAGGAATGAAAAATCTAGGGGTTCGGTAACTTCACTCCTAATGGTATGTTTGACGTTCGACAGGTTAAGTACCATGCCATATTCGTCTAGTTCCCCTACCATTGAAACATACAGGACATAATTATGGCCGTGACCGGGGGCGCGGGCTGTTTGTCCAAATTTGGCAAAATTTTCGGCTTCGCTTAGTTCTGGCAACCAGTAACGGTGACTGGCTGAAAACTGGGCGCGACGGGTGATCAGGCATTGCATAAATGCAGGTTAATTTTTGCTTGTTAAGTTCTGTTAACTAATGTAGTCGGTTTCCGAATTTTTTTCAACCTCGATCCCCATGGTATGATGCTCTGCTCAAGAAATTATGGCGATCGCTCTCTGGTTAAAGGAATTTATGGATTTGCTCTTGGGCTTCTTGACGTAAGCGATCGGCAATGCGGAAAAATTCATGGCCAGCGTGTAGATAGGATTCGTCATAGTTCAGCGTAAACATATTTAATTCTTCGATACCATCACCAATATGATTCAGACAGTAATAAAGATGCGCCGCCACTCCCGCAATATTCGCCGGGTTGGGAGTCGAGCGAAATCGAGTTTGGGTTTCCGCTAGGATATCTCTACAGGTTTCAATATAGGCTTGGAAATCTGCCATTAATTCATCATCAAAGGGGTCGCCCGATAAGTTATCGATTTCTTGTTTAAATGGTTGAAAAATCCGCTCAATATTTTGATTAACAGGCCTATAGACTTCCTGTAACCATTGGTCTAGGTCAAAATCTTTAGACCGCCCTTTGGGCTTCTGTTTACGGGGTCGGGTTGGGCTGCTTAGGCTCCGGTCATAATTTTCACGTTTTTGGGGATCGCTCAGAACTTCATAGGCTTGATTAATCCGAATAATTATATCGTGATTGGCTGTTTCTTCCTGACTGTCTGGATGGAATTTTTTGGCTAATCTCCGATAGGATTTTTTGATATCCGTTTGACTGGAATGGGGTGCAACCTCTAAGATTCTATAGTAATCATCAATTTGCATCATCTTTTAACAGTGATCATGATAGTTTAAAAAATGCTAAAATTCCCTAGTATTTAGCTATGAGATTAAGTGATGCAGCCCCGTAAATATCTGGTAGCAATCATCATCATTAACGACATTGCCATATTTAAACACCCAGAAATTATTAGATGTCTGAAATATTTTATACATAATAGCTAAATTTGATCATCTCTGGCCTTCCTTAACGCCACTGGCTCGGCAGGACTGAAGGCTCACTACAGCCATCTGGTTTGGGGTTAGGGGACTCAGTAATGGTCTCGTATCACCTATATTTATGCTGATGAGCCAAATTATCTGGGTTACTCAAATATTAGTTGCTCCCTGAATCCATCTCTGGTATATCATTTGGTGTTTTTTGTCAACCCCCTAAAGGGAGGAATATTATCATCTTTTTGCAGATTTTGCTATTAACAACAATCTGTTAAAATTCTAGCGGAGAGTGGAATATATCCCCAAGACTAAAACTCCCCAATTCGTCAATGAGGACAATATATGAGTAGACTTCGTAAAATTCTCGCTGGGGCTGGAATTGCTACCGTCGGTGCTATTGGTACTAAGATGGCGGTAGATTATTTCCGCAATCGCAATAAAGAAGAAGTGGTTGACGAAAGTGAAGGTGATGTCGAGGAAGAAGAACTTCCGGCTGAACAGGTGAGCTATGCTGTAGTTCAGGATGATTCACTTCAGGAATTCCTTGATGCGGCTTTTGGCGCTCCTGGTCGCTATGTTCCTACCCGTCCTTCTAAGGTTTTCTCCTATCACGGGGAAGAATATATGGTGGTTTGGACTTATGATAATGATAAGTCGAAAAATCAAATGTTGGCGTTTAAATACACTGATGCAGGACGGAAGATGATCGCTAGTGTTGGATACACCAGCGAGAAGACTGATTATAACTTGACTGGTTTGGGTGAAACCGAATTCGCGATCGAGGTTAATGGCGAAAAAATCACTTCTGGTCAAGGAGAAACAGACGGCACAGATGATGTTGATTTTGTTCCGGTAACCGCCTAGATCAGCGTACTGGAGTAGATCCAGGAGGACATTTTAATCCTTGACCAGGTACAGGGGTTGAGGATAATAAGGGGGGTATTTTAGATGGTGTGTCTGTTGGGCACAGGTTAGCCATCAAGACCACCCCTCCCTCGTTTTTTCCTACTGTCATGACACCACTATAACTACGCAGGTCATCGGTTTTGGCTGTGGCTGTTATGAAGACGGTTTGAGCGGTTTCGCCTTCGGTTTTAATGGCGTATTGATAACTGTCGGTTTCCAGATTGAGATGACCAGATAGACCCTGAAGGGAATTAGCAAAATAACCTTGATTTTGATAATATGTCTGTTGTCCCAAGGCGATCGCCTTCATCATTAAAGGAGCGCGATCGCTACTTCGCAACCCTGGTATATCTTCCAAGACAGACGAAAAATTGACCTGACAACCCGTTAAAACGATAGGAGCCAAAAATAGCAAATATTTCCACATCATCTCAGTTTCCTTGACTTAACGCGATGCTAGACCTCACTACAAGGCGATCTGGCTTGATTCCTGAAATTAATGAGAAATCACAATGGGATCCAAAATGGGTAACCGCAACCTTTGGACAGTCCCGGAGAGGACTATATGAGTATTTACTCATGGGGGCTTAACAGCGATCGCCACAGCCATAAATAGGTAAACTACCTTCAGGGAAGTGGTAGTGTCCTGGGGGATAATATGCGATCGGAGCTAGGGATTGTCCCAAAAGTGCTAAAACTTGGCGATCTTAGTTGAGGCTTTGGGTAGGATCAGCACCTATCGTTGGTAACCAGCTAACAGGCTACCATGGGCTGTGTCAACCGAAAACTATCCGATTATGATTGATATAGCCGGGGTCTGACGCAGCCTACGCCACCAATATCGCACTAAGCGTGCGATCGCATCAAAGTCCGCCATCAGTTCTGGGGGGTAATCTAAATGGCTGAATGAGAATGATTAACCATTATACAATAAATGACCTACAATGTACCTTGTACAAGGTAAAAGGTAGATAGAGGCGAGTTTTAAATGCTCTATTGTGATGATGGTTTGGTGTTTATATATTCCGTAAAATACACTTAAATAATTCCGTATGGCTTGGTTGATTTTGGCGAAATCACTGATAAATAATCCTACTTAACCAGGCTAAAATATAGCCAATATTTTGAATGGTTATATATTGATTATATATGACTAATAAATTTTGCCGAATCTGGCGGCTCACACTATCACAAACTAACTGTTGATTTATCAATGATTTGTAGGAGGCAAAAATGCCAGCCAAATCGATCCTGGATGATGTTGTGCAAAACTTAGATACCAGCGATGAGGTGTTTCGTATAAAAAAAATCATGATTTGTGCTACCCATGGAAAATGGGAGAGTGATTCAGCAGTTATCGCCAATACTCCTATGCGGGATTTAGTGCAATCTTTGTATTGGAGTACCCAAAGCCTTGAACGGCTTAATAGTATTTTGAATAAAATTTTATATAAAATTAACAAAAAAACAGAATATACAGTTATTGTTAATCTGGTATTGAGTCAAGTTGGGAGATTGTACCTTGAGGGAGATCAGGAATCTTCTACTGAGATGGTTATGACTTCCTATCAGTCGTCAGACCGTCCTCACTCTCAACTTGATTGGTCAGTTAATCCCGAAAACTTTAACCACAATCCTCCCCCCAAAAAACTAGATAATATCTTTGATATTCGTTTCAAGATCATGCAGACTGCCAACCCATTAAGGGTGAAGATATTGATATTTTCCGTCTTAGAAAATGAGTTTACATTTAGCGATCGCGACTGGCTACAACTCAAATCAATCGAGTTAGATAACCTGATTGAACAACTGTTTCAAATGTTTCCTAACTTTGAAGATTTGAAAGTTTATCTCAAAAAATGGTCGCTTACCTAGAKGATTCTGATGAAGATGCTCAAGTGGCAACAGTTTTAATTGAAACCATGCGTCTTTGCTATAATCATCAAGTAGTTAATCACAACTATTTTCAGGAATTACCTGAATCTAATTATAGTCAGGATCAAAAATTATCTGATCTCGCCAAAACTCAGGGAATTGATTTGAACGAAAGCCAGACTATTCAAGTAGCAATGCCCACCAATTTAGTCGCATCTCCCACACCGGAAATCTCAGGATTACAAACCTTACCAATTCCTACAGAGTCCGGTCAAGCGCTATCCAATAACGAATTGGTATCAGAGTCATCGGCTAACCGTTCTAAGTCCAATATTATTCAGGAACGTTTGGGGTTAAAAGATGGTATTCACAAGCGAGTTAGCCAGGGAGTAACCGAAGCTATAACATCCATTGCTAATACCCTACAGAGTTTAGAAGACCAACTAGACGGCCGAATGATTAGCTATGAGGTTGAGGAGCAGTTAAAATTCAAGTATGAGGTGCTTAAAGACTTCATTGCTCAAGTTCAAGAACAAATCCTACAACTAGAAGAAATAGTTGATCAATCTGAAACGACAGAACGCCAACAAACCGCAGCCAAATCAGAGATTACTGACCCGTTACCACCACCTACTCAGATATCAGATTCCGGGGGTACTAATCAGGTACTAGAACTAGCTAAAGAGGGTAATCCTAAAGCGATCGCATCCTTCCTAAATCACTTAGTAAAATCCAAAGGTATCCACGTTTTAGCTCAATCTAAAAATCAGTGTTTGCATCTAATTCTCGAATCCCAGCACAGTTTCGCGCCAGAATCAACCACCCAGTTTATCCACAAAAAGTTACTATCCCTACAACTACAATCTATTAACATTGTCAAAATTTACTTCCGTAAGCCAGGTGATCAGTCTTTTATTTGGGCTCAAAAAATCAACTATGTAAACCATAGTTAATAATTGATAATTCCGAATAAATTAACAGCCAAAGTACAAGGATGAAGATGGATGGATGAGCGGACTTTCTTAAATAAATATCGAAGTGGAGAAAAATTGTTTCGAGGTGTTAACCTCCGCAATGCTGAACTAAGTAATGCTGACCTAATTGGAGCTAATTTAAGTGGCGGTGATTTTCAAGGAGCCAATTTTGTGTTAGCCTATCTTAATGGAGTTAACCTAACTAGGGCAAATTTAGAAAAAGCCAAATTAGGAGGAGCTAACCTATCACGAGCTAATTTAAGTGGCGCTCAACTAACCGACGCTGATTTTCATGGTACTATCCTGCAAGCAGCCGACCTGAGAAAAGCTAATTTAACCCTAGCCACATTAGTTGATGCTAACCTAATTCAAGCAGATTTACGCGGTGCTAATTTGCAAGGTGCAGATTTAAGGGGTGCTTGTCTACGGGGTGCAAATATGCGTTATGAAAGGCGTATTTATGAGAGTGTAAATTTACGAGGCGCAGATTTAAGAGGTACCGATTTACAGGGGGTTAATCTCACCGGGGCTGATTTAACTCGCGCTAACCTAATGGGGGCTAATTTAACTGAATGTGTACTGCGTGGCGCGATTCTCAACCAGACTAACCTTTCCGAAACCAATTTACAAGGGGCGATTTTAACAGAAGTTAATTTAAGTGGTGCTAATTTAATTGGTTCCCGCATGGTTAAGGTAAAACTAGAGCGAGCCATCTTGACTAACGCCCAAATGCCTAGGGTGGAATTGTGCGACTCAATTTTACCAGATGCTAATCTCAGTAATGCTAATCTCAGTCATGCTAACCTAAGCCGGGCGAATTTGGTACGGGCGGAACTAAATCGGACTAATTTAAGTTCGGCTAATTTGACTCAGGCTGATTTAACCGATGCTTCTCTTGGTCGGACAAATTTGCGAAATGCTAACCTTAGCTATGCCTACTTAACTCGTACTGAGTTTAGTAGTGCTAATACCATTGGGGTAAACCTACATGGCGCGATCATGCCTAATGGCGAGATTCATGATTGATAGGGCTTTGATGTACTACTTTAGATAGATTTGGTCGGGAATTTGGGCGCTTTTGGCAATACTTATGCTATAGTGTCTGCATGAGAGTTACTCAATCACTAAACAGAATAAGGCTGAGAACAGCACTTTAATTATGACCACAAGTGAAAGCACTAACTCATATTTAGAGGCTCCTCAGCCTAGCAATTGTTCAATTCACAATTCTTCTGAAACATTTTCCAACATTATGCAAAAACTAATGAACTACGCGGATCGTAGCATTACGGTTTTATTTTCTATTCTGAGACAAGTTGAGGAGAACCTAGGTTAGAACTATAAACCCAAAAAACTTAAAAATCACCCGGTTTCTGTATCTTAACCTTCGAGTCAAAAACCGGGTGGTTTTTTTGGCTAGGTGAAGTTTAAACAAACAAAAAGCGCCCCCCTGGTGGGAGGCGCTTAATTTAATCAAAGCTATAAATTAGCCGATTTGAGGTGCAACCAAAGCTACAGGCTCAGACTCAGCAGAAGCCAAATCTAAGGGGAAGTTGTGAGCGTTACGCTCGTGCATTACTTCCATACCCAGGTTAGCGCGGTTGATGACATCAGCCCAGGTATTGATTACCCGACCGCTCGAGTCCATTACGGACTGGTTGAAGTTGAAACCGTTCAGGTTAAAGGCCATGGTGGATACACCTAAAGCGGTGAACCAGATGCCGATTACCGGCCAAGCACCCAAGAAGAAGTGCAGGGAACGGCTGTTGTTGAAAGAAGCATATTGGAAGATCAGGCGACCGAAGTAACCGTGAGCTGCCACAATGTTGTAAGTTTCTTCTTCTTGACCGAATTTGTAACCGTAGTTTTGAGATTCGATTTCGGTGGTTTCACGCACCAAGGAAGAAGTTACCAAAGAACCGTGCATCGCGGAGAACAAAGCACCACCGAAGACACCAGCAACTCCCARCATATGGAAGGGGTGCATCAGGATGTTGTGTTCTGCTTGGAAYACCAACATGAAGTTGAAGGTTCCAGAGATACCCAGAGGCATACCGTCGGAGAAAGAACCTTGTCCGATGGGGTAGATCAAGAATACTGCACTAGCAGCAGCAACAGGTGCGCTGTAAGCTACGCAGATCCAAGGACGCATTCCCAAGCGGTAGGACAGTTCCCACTCACGACCCATGTAGCAAAATACACCGATCAGGAAGTGGAAAATTACCAACTGGTAGGGGCCACCGTTGTAGAGCCACTCATCCAAGCTGGCTGCTTCCCAAATAGGGTAGAAGTGCAGACCGATCGCATTGGAGGAAGGAACAACCGCACCAGAGATGATGTTGTTTCCGTACAACAGAGAACCAGCTACGGGTTCGCGGATACCGTCAATGTCAACGGGAGGAGCAGCTACAAAAGCGATGATGTAGCAGATGGTAGCAGTTAGTAGGGTAGGGATCATCAGAACACCGAACCAGCCTACATAGAGGCGGTTGTTGGTGGATGTTACCCAGCTACAGAACCGTTCCCAGGCGTTGGCGCTCTCGCGCTGCTGAATGGTAGTAGTCATGTTGGATATGATTGCTTTATTGAGTTTTCGAGGTACTTATCCGGCAGTTGTTTTTCTACCGTGTTTATAATATGACACACTCTGTTAAGGTTTGTAAAGGGGTTGAGCCACATTTATTTTAATGGCTGTCATAAGTAGGGCTTATCATTAATTGAACCATAAGGAGTCGAACCCTGAGAGAGCCTGTGGTTCCAGGCGACTATGGGCGGCTTGGGATATAATCATCAACAACTGAGAAACACGAGAGAGGGGGGAACCGAAAATGTCAGTTGAACTCACTGCCAATACTAGCCCCGAAACTGCTACGGAAACGGAATGGGAACCCCCCATGCCGCCCACAGATTTGATTTTTGATGATGGAGAGCCTTTGGAAAGTAACCGTCACCGCATTGCCATGAACGTCCTGATTAGGTCATTGCAACAGGCTTGGAGCGATCGCCATGATTTCTATACAGGCGGGAATATGTTTATTTACTATAGCAGCGAACAAGCTAGGAACCGAGATTTTCGTGGCCCTGATTTCTTTGCTGTGTTGGATGTAGATGGCACTAAAGAACGACAGGGTTGGGTAGTATGGCAGGAAGGGGGTCGCTACCCAGATGTCATTGTGGAGCTAATGTCTCCCAGTACCGCCAGAATAGATAAAGGAAAGAAAAAGGAGCTGTATCAGCAGACTTTTCGGACACCAGATTACTTTGTATTTGACCCGTTTGAAGCCAACGCCTTTCAAGGATGGCATTTGCATAGTTCGGAAGGTTATCAGCTTTTAGAGCCGAATGAGCGAGGTTGGCTGTGGTGTGAAAGTTTAGGCTTTTGGCTGGGAACTTGGTCGGGAACTATAGACCGTGAGGAGGCAATTTGGCTGCGGTTTTATGATACCGAAGGTAATTTGGTGTTGTTACCGGAAGAAGCAGAACGCCAAAAAGCCGAAGCAGAACGCCAAAAAGCCGAAGCAGAACGCCAAAAAGCCGAAGCAGAACGCCAAAAAGCCGAACAATCTCAACAGCTTGCTGAGGCAGAACGCCAGAAAGCCCAACAAGCTCAACAGCTTGCTGAGGCAGAACGCCAGAAAGCCCAACAAGCTCAACAGCTTGCTGAGGCAGAACGCCAAAAAGCCGAACGTCTTGCTGAACGGTTGCGATCGCTGGGTTTAGACCCAGAGGAACCATAAAAAAAGTCACCCACAATATGCCCGTTAAACACTATTTTTTATTTGTTCATCTAATTCATTCACTGCAGACATCACACCCAACTCAGGATCTTTTAAAAGAGTATTTTTGAGTTCACTTAGAGATTCAACTAGATCCTCACGCAAACGGGGCTTATTTTCTGTAACTCCATTATTATAATCCCAATAATCCAAGGCAATTAATCCAACAGCGACAGCAGGATCGATCACAGATGCGATTGAACTAGAAATCAAGCCAGCCACAACTTTACCACTCGTCATAGCTGCTATTTTTGCTACAGCTTTAGTGGTGAGATAACCACCAATAACTTTTACTGGCAATGATTGATCGCCTTGTTCATTTTCTAATCTGACTTTGATTGTCTCTAAATATTGCTGCCAGTCTGCCTCAGCAATTTTGTACTTTTTGGGAACATTTTTTAGTTGACCCGATAGTTTTTCTAGATATAATTCAGTGGTATCAATCTTGATTGTATTAAATTTACTTTCAGCAGATTTTGAACTAACAACGCGACGAGCAAATTCTCTTTGAAGATTATAATTGACGCTATTTTTAATTTGTTCGTTAATTTTAGACTGATCGAATCCATTTATAAAATTTTGGCTTACATATTGAACAAGCACGTCCAATTCTTGTTTTTTCTGATTAAAGTAACTAAAATACCAGTTCAGAAAATCTGTATCTATGCGCTTAATTAATTCAGTTTCCCATTTATCTAATTCCTGTTCGGCATATTGTTTAGCCTCTTTATAGGCTGTTTGACGAGCTTGATCAAAAGCCTGTTGGTTCCCTAGCCAGCCAAATGCAACCATATTTGGCGTAATTTCCAGTGAAGGAGTATTTAATTCAGCAGATAAAGCTTGATTCATAATCTGGTGTCCCAGTAATGGGAATAACACCAGAAAAATCACCATAGTCCAAATGATAATACTAACTATCTTAATTACTTTGACGACGATGGATGTTTGTTTTAAGTCAACCAGACTGAAATCTCGATCGCCCAAAAACTTACTTAATTTTTGATTCAGCTTTTTGGCAACGATCTGCCGTCCTGCCTGAAGGCCACTGGGGAGATAAATTAGATGGTTATTTTCGTCCAAAAATACGAGTGCTAAAAAAGTACCTTCGGGATGTTTTTGGCGAAYGATCGCTGCTTGTGTTAGACTGGGACTATCGGGGCGATCGCTTTTTAAATAACTGACTACCTTATCAAAGCTGATTTCCTCTAAGATTTCCGAGTTTTCAGGAAGAGATGGTAAGGACTTATTGAACTCCCCAACTATCCCCAACATATCCTCATCAGTAATTGCCTTGGTTTCTTGAGAGGATTTTTTCGCAAACAAGTTAAACAATTCCATAATTATTTTCCAGGATTAGATTATCAATACATACAAGATCCTATCGCTGTTTAATTTTAGCAGTTCACTTGAGAGTTATCTATAACAATTAGTGGGATAAAGTGGGATTTTACAATTATTTACAAGACCGATTTTGTGGGATAAAGTGGGATTTTTGTCGCCAAGTGGGGAAAAGTGTGATCAAGTGGGATTATCCTTGCATACCCCCACTTTTTCCTATGGATATTCAAGAAGTTTTAAACTGGACTGATGAACAGGTATTCACTAAAACTGGAAAACATCTTGATTGGCTACAAAAGTCTATATTACAGGGGATTTGGCAACATCAGGATTATTACGAAATTGCCGCAAACAATGAGAAAAGTTACGATCATGTCAAAAAATAAGCCTGGAAGTTATGGAAACTTCTGTCTGATGTGGTTGGGGAAGATGTTAAAAAGTCTAATGTGTTTTCTGTGCTAGAACAAGTACAAATATATGGAAATCATGCTGATTGCTTACCAATAGGTAATATCAATATTTGTAGTGAAAAACAACGATCGCCTTCTTATTCTCATTCTCCCACACCTCAAGATTCTTCACCGATTATCGACTTAACCGACGCACCAGACCTGACTGAATTTTATAGCCGTACTTCCGAACTAACTACCCTAAAACAGTGGATATTAAAAGACCATACCCGCCTAATTACCATCTATGGATTAAGTGGTATTGGCAAAAGCCTATTAACACGCCAACTCATAGAACAAATAAAAACTGAATTT
>NZ_PKGG01000074.1:0-22447 GCF_046480465.1 Arthrospira sp. PCC 8006 | reverse complement strand
GCCTATTCCCTGTTAATAAGATCGTCGATGGGTATGTAAAGGCAAGAGGGTCCAAGTCCTTCTCATCTGTAATGGTGGGGCAAAAAGTGATGCTGGGCTGGTTATCAAAACTAGCCGAGGTTAAGACTAAATTTGGGTATGAAACCGCTAATCTCAGGACTGCGTTAAGGTTAGTCAAGTCAAAAGACAAGTCGGATCAAACTCCTGAAACTCATGCCGTGGATGGACTGACTCTGGCSTGTTCTGAGTTTGTCAAATATGAACCGTTCCACACTGCCAACACTCACGGTCATACCTGGAAGGGTTTGGTTCAGTTAACACCATCCATCTTTAAAGTGATTCGCAGACCTCCCATTTCTCGTAGACAACTGCACTTGATGGTTCCGGCCAAAGGTGGGGTGCGTCGTAAATATGGCGGTACCACCACACGGCATGGGGTCAGGAAGGGTGACATTGTGCGTGCTGAAATGGCAGGTCGGGTTGTCGTCGGCTGGGTGAGTGGTGACACTCACAGACAGGTTTCTGTCAGCGATATCAACTGGAAGCGGTTGGGTCAATTCACCGCTTCTAAGGTCTCTTTGATTGCGCGTAGTACAAACTTGGTGGTTTCGGGGGCATTGAACCCCACTCAACCACCGCTCCTATCCCTCCCCCACCTGCTACGCGAGGATGGGGGTTTCTCGGAGAATTTTTGATGAAACCAGTTGTTTTCTGTGACTTTGATGGGACAATTACAGCGGAAGAGACCTTTGTGGCGATGCTAAAGCAATTCGCGCCGGAGGCGGCGGAGGAGACTATCCCAAAACTATATACCCATGAGATCAGCTTACGTTCGGGGGTGCGAAGGATGCTAGAATCAATACCCTCGAAGGCTTATGAAGAGATTATGGAGTTTTCACGGACTAAAGAAATGCGTCCTGGACTGTTGGAATTAATGGACTTTCTCGATAGTGAGAAGGTGCCGTTTGTGGTGGTATCAGGGGGGATTCGGATTATGGTAGAAACAGTATTAGGAGAATTAGTTAATCGGGTGGCGGGGATTTATGCGGTGGATGTGGCGACGGACGGACCAAATTTGCGGGTACATTCAGAGTTTGAAGAGGGGACAGAATTAGTGGCAAAAGTGCGGGTAATGGAGTTATATGAGGGAGACCCGAAAATTGCGATCGGGGATTCGGTAACGGACTTAAATATGGCGATCGCAGCTCCGGTGGTATTTGCGCGCGATCGCTTATCTGGGTATTTAGATAAGCAGGAAAAGCCTTATATACCTTGGGGAGATTTCTTAGATATTCGCGATCGTCTCAGAGAAATCTGGAAGGTTTAATCAATCCCATAATTAATAGGAGTGTGACAAATGGCAGAGTTTACCAGGGTTCTCTCGATTGATGGTGGTGGCTTACGGGGATTAATCCCCGCCGAAATTTTGGTAAGTGTCGAGCATAAAATTCAGGAAAAAACTGGCAATCCTCAAGCTAGACTGGTGGAGTATTTTGATTTATTTGCTGGGACAAGTGCTGGGGGAATTCTGACTTGTCTTTACTTATCTCCCGACCTCCAAGACCCCCGGAAACCCCGATACTCTGCGGAAGAAGCTAGGAACTTTTTTTACCAAAATAGTCGTAATATCTTTTACCAACCTTGTAGCCACGCTCTCAAAAACTTTTGGGGACTGTTAAACGAAAAATACTCCCATGAAAAATTAGAGTTAACGATGCAAAACTTTTTTGGGGACTTAAAGTTAAGCGAGTTATTAAAACCCTCCTTAATTTGCTCCTATGAAATTTATCGGCGAAAAACCCACTTTTTTACTCAACATGATGCGGTAGTAACTCCTAGAAAAGACTATTATGTAAGAGATGTAATTCGCGCCACCTCAGCCGCTCCGACTTTTTTCGAGGTAGCTGCAATTAGGTCTTTAAGTGATGAAATTTATACCTGTGTTGATGGGGGAGTGTTCGCCAATAATCCAGCCTTGTGTGCTTATGCGGAAGCTCGTAGTAAACTCCCAGATAATCCCACGGCTAAAGATATGGTAATTTTGTCTTTGGGAACTGGGGACGTGAAAAAAGGATATCCTTATGAACAGGCTAGAAATTGGGGCCAGTTTCAATGGTTAATTCCCCTGTTCGATATTATTATGACGGGGGTGGCTGAAACCGTAGATTATCAAATGAAGCAAATTTATGATGCTACTAGGAGTCCTGAACAGTATCTGAGAATAAATACAACCCTGACGGATAAAAATATGTTACCCATAGATAAGTCATCTGACGAAAATCTGCACGCTATTCGCCGCGTCGGTCAGCAATTAGCCGAGGACTATAGCAAGGAATTGGATGCAATTGTTGATTTATTGCTAAGGTAATAATTGCGGGACGGCTAGTAGTGCCTTCATTTTAACCCTAAATGTTCCATAACTCCAGAGATAGCATTCATGCGTCTTGACTGATCATGTCTGACACAGGACTTAGCATCTATGGAATATGGACAAATGGGAGGATGGGCTAAAGCTGTCTGCTCATAACTGCCATTGATTTTAAATGATTTGACTCTGGCTGAGAGGATAGCGTCCGTCCCCCTTTTTCTGCTGCGTAGTTCAGAGGCATATAATTGGGGAAATTTGTTGCCGAAATAAGGACTCTGATTCCATAAATCTATGGCATTGATAAATCCTTCTAAGTGGGAGTTAGGATTAATGCCGAGTTCCCTAAATTTCTGTTCAATGACAAAGGACTGTGATCTGAGGTGTTGCAGACACCATTGGTTAGCCTCCTGTAGGGTTCCACCCCGTCCGTGGTTACTGCAAAAACCCTTATTTAAGATGCCAGTAGCGGGGTCGAAATGACCAGCAATTAGGGAAGTCCGTCTTCCATTGGTCTCGCAGTTTCCCTCGGCGGCACAAATTGATAAAGCGCCGGGACTATTGAGATTTGCAAATAGGCTATTCAGGGGAATATAAGCGCCAGAGGAATGACCAAGTAGCCAACGGTGACTAATTTGCTGAAACTTAGTTGCTTTGTGCTTTTCTTGAGTTTGATTAGACTGTGAATTAACCAAAGAAACCACGTTTTTTTCAATCTTAACCTTGGCTGAGTAGATAGCGAAAAATCCTAAAAAACCTACCATAAACCAAGTTAAACCTGTCAAGGTGGGGTAATAATTTATTCGATAATTAATCCTCCTATTGTGATGACGATTAAGCTGATGATGACGGTGGGTGTTGATGTATTTACCTGATGGAAGTTTATGCTTGAAAACAGCACGATTTTTTGCCATAACTAAAAATCAAAAATTCCTAAATTTATGAGGCTGACAACTTGAGTATTTTCATAATCTATGGAGCCTTCAATATTGACAAGATGCACAATCAAATGTTAAATTGTTTTACATGGTTTTTATCCCCGTTTATAGTGAATTGAGTGGCTATGATGGTGGTTATCATCTAAGGGAAATAGGCTTAGGATAGGCTCTGAACACCACAACAGACTCAAAAAGCATTCATAATATATCACCTGTTTTGAGTTATTGAAAGGCTAAGTTTCCTTGATCCCTGATGTTAAGTGTGGAAATTTTCCTATTATTTAAGGCTTCTAGCCGATCGCATTAGCTTTTGGGAACCGAGAAAATTTATGTCTTAGGGAAGAAACAGACCCGGGGGTTAGTGACGGCGGGATATTGGCAAAAATACTAAATTGCGGTTTGATAATATAACTCCCAATAACTCATAGATAATCAATATGGGAACTGAGCGCAGCTACAAAACCTTGCCCTTCTATTGGCATCGCGATACCTTGGAAAACGATCGCCGATGGTTAGAATCCATTGTTCGGAATACGGCTCCGTTTTCAGACGCTTGGACGAAAGCTCGCATTGTCCAGCTTGCTTACCCATATCCCCCCAAGACTACACTCAAGACTGTGGAGGGACTGCCCGCCTATGGCGCTTACAGCTCGGAAGCAGAGATCGCCTCGGTGTTGCGATCGTCTTTTAATCTCCTGGAATACCCAGGCTTTGAGGCTCAGGTAAATGAGGATTATGTGATCCGCACTCTCAATAGTTGGCATAATCGAGAATTTACTCAGGCGATCAGTCGCAATTTTGAAGTTTATGTCGATCGCTACCACAGAAATATTTTTTTAGTGGTCAGTACCGCTCCGAGTTCCCTAAATATTGACCGCCAATTACCCCCAAGCGATCGCTTTCGTCCCCTGTTCAATATCGCTGAACTTGGTCCCATGATGCGCTTGGCGAATTTTAATCGCATTACCCTCCGTACCCACGGCTATGCCACCCCCCCAGAAAAGTTCTATCCGGCTTTTGTGAATGAGGCGGAGTCTATTTCCCTCAAAGGACCCATTAATCAGGTGGGGACTTTGGAAGAAAAAAGTGCCTATATCGGCTATCACTGGCCGGGAGAAAGACCGATTTTGAGTGCCGGTCTATGGACTGACCCTTTCCGCTATTGGGGGATTTCTTTAAAGTTTCTGGTAGGTGTGGCTCTGGTGGCTTTTGGGGGCGGCTCTGTGCTATATTTGCTCCTAGCCCTATTGATAGCCCCTCTGTTGCTAATATGGGGAATTCAGCCGGTTGTTGATTCTCTCTGGCAATGGATAACCTGGGATACTCTGGCTGGCTCAATCAGCCAATGGCTGTGGGTGGCTTTCAGCGTGTTTCTTCTGTGGCTATTCCTATTCCAGTTGCTGCGGATTGTCGTCTATCAGCGCGATCGCTATCGCACTATTCACTACGGCGCACCAGACCTAGCAGAGTTCTTCTGGCGACTTGATAAGGTGCTGGGAGATAATCCTTATGCTTCTATGCCTTTTTTACCGGGGGAACAACCCCCATTATCCCCCCTGCCTAGCCTGAAGGTGAACTTGATGGGTCACAGCATGGGCTGCCTCCTGGTGGTTAATGTTCTGCGAATTCTATCCGATCGCTTTGGGAAAGAGGATCGCTTAGTTCAACAAGGCAACGATATGGGGGAACACTTGCGCCTTGACCGCTTGATTTTATCTGCTCCAGATATCCCCTTGGAGTTTTTGCGGGAAGGACGCAATAACTATGTGCGATCGGCTATTCTCCGCTGTCGGGAAATTTATTTATTTTCTAGCGATCGTGATCTGGTTCTTCGTTACCTGTCTATTTTGGGTAATTGGTTTAGTGAACCCAGTGTGGCTATGTCTGGCTTGCGCCTGGGAAATGTTTACCTCAAAACAGTTAAAACACAGGAGGGACGAGAAGAATATAGACCATTTATTCGGGTTATGGTAACTTCTCAGGCGGCGGTTGAACCTACCTCGGCTTATGATTTGTTTGAAAAGTTTAACTATTTTGACTGTTCGGAAATGTCCAAGGTTAATGGGGTTAAATGGGGGTTAAATGCGGGGACGGCGTTACCGATAGATTTAGGAAATGCCCTCTTATACTTTGCTAATAAAATTGATGTTCACGGCGCCTACTACTGGGTTGATACTCCCAGTTTTGAGATTATGCAATTTCTGATTACCCGCGACGAACTCTCTCGCTCAGATACTTTGGCGGCTATTTACAAACTCATTGAAAATACTCCTATTCGTTTTCGTCCCAGTCAACCTTTTTCTAAGCCCAATTTATGACTGAGGTATCTGTTACCCTATCGACAACAGGCTGATGCAGGCATTTAATAGGTTTTACTAATTTATCCAGCCAGATATATTTAATTTTCCAAAGATTGTTAAGAATTAATACGATTTTATTGCAAATTGCTCGCAAAAACTTGACGAGATTATAGGGGTTGTGGTATTCTCAGAGAAATGGCTTCCAAGGGGTTACTCTGTCTATATGCAAAAATAAAGGCTACAACCCTGATTCTGTGGCGATTAAAAATATTCTCTGAGAAAAAGATTAAGCTGGCGATGCACGAGTTTTGGGAAGGAAAGCGGCCCCTTTTTTTATATTTATTGACAAAAACGACATTTTGTGCATAGGAAGGAATGAATCAAAGAATCCGAACCCAGGGATTATGGAACTAATTATTGATGGGCTGCTTAAATTGTAGCAAAAATTGAAACCACAATTGAGCAGGTTTATCGTAGAATGTGAAGATATCACCGTAGGCAATTCGGGAGTTGCGATGATGTTGCCAATGTATTTCTGGGGTGGTGATACAGAGAAGTTTACAGATGTAGATGATGGTGTTGGGTGTAGTCCATTTAGTGGGGGAAAGATGACGAAATTCGACATGAGACTGTGCGAGGACTAAACCCAGGATAGTACCGGTTGGAGAAAGCGACCAAAAGACAGGTAAAAAGACGAGATAGGGAAAGGCGGCTAAGAATCCAGTAATTAAAACGAGGGGATTTTTAGTAGCGATCGCATATCGGATAAAACTGCGATTATGGCTATGATGAACAGCGCCATGATATTTCCCGAAAATATGTTCAGGGACATGATAGAAAAAGGTTGAGATGAAATCCCCGGTCAATAGTAAGACCACAGCTATTAGGATAATCTTGATGACGGTCATGGCTTTACCCTCAGCATTTGCGGCCAGTGTAACGAATGGAGATTAAATTTAATTAATAGTTAGGTTAAACTTGAGAATCATCTAGGATAGGAGAAATGTAGGGATGTTGTTACCAGGGAAGCAACGGAGTAAACTGGACGAAACTGAGGATAGATTATTTTATGAGTATCCGCGATTTGTGACCCATGTTGATGAGGGGTTTATTGATAGGTTAAGGGGGTTATATAGCGATCGCCTTTCCGTCAATAGCAGAGTGTTGGACTTGATGAGTAGTTGGGTGTCTCATCTCCCGGATGATCGGAAATTCTCCCATGTAGAGGGACACGGGATGAATGAGGAGGAGTTGGCGCGTAACCGTCAACTGAACCATTATTTTATTCAGGATTTGAATAAGGACCCAAAATTACCGTTAGGCGATCGCGAATTTGATGCGGTGTTAATCTGTGTATCAGTACAGTATTTACAGTATCCTGAAGCCGTATTTAGTGAAATTCATCGTGTCTTGAAGCCGGGGGGAGTGGTGATTGTGAGTTTCTCTAACCGGATGTTTTTTCAAAAAGCGATCGCCGCCTGGCGAGACGCAACAGAAGCCCAGCGAGTCAAACTGGTAGAAAGCTACTTTAACTCAGTCCGTAGTGGGGAATTACCCGGCTTCAGTGTCCCTGAAGTAATTATTCATCAGTCATCTATCCCCCCGGTCTTGCAAATGTTAGGACTCGGTGGCGGCGACCCGTTTTATGCAGTGATCGCACATCGTCAAATCTGAGGAATCATCTTCGACTTCTTCTGGCTGTAGTTGCTGGAAAACCTCTAGGGTCAGATATACAGGCTTTTCGGCGGTATTCTGACCCCAAAATTGTCGGATAGGCTGATCCTGGTCCGATTGAATCTCTAGGAGTTTCCCAGAAGTGCAGGTATAGGTGTGTTGACCATCACCACAGGGAATGGCGACATCTCCAGGCTTTAGTATCCTGACAGTCATCTGGGTAACAGGGGGATCGAGTTTAATGCTCTGTCTGGACATCTCTGATAGGATGTTGAGGGAATAGGTTTTAAGGGGTTCTGCGGCTTGGGCTGGTATCACCCAAGCGCAGAAAACCACCAGCAGAGTTGTGAGTAGAATCTTCAATTTCATATTGACAAATATTCACCTTTGGTTTACTTTACCGAAATCGGTTCAGTGTGGCAAATATATGATTTTGAAGATAGATGGGTTGATCGAATTAGAAGAAGGTAAAATCTTCTATATCTATGGTAGTGGCTTCAACTCCATTTAAGAAAGCTAAAACCTCTCCGGTGTCGGCGATGATGATTTGAGATCCGGTGTCAATTTGAGCGATCGCTAATTGTCGAGGATCTAGATCTGCGGTAATCCAGATTTGGTCAATACCCACTTCAAAATCAGCGATCGTATCTTGTCCGTAAGCGATCGCAAAAGTATCACGACCCGCGCCACCAATCAGAACATCATTACCTTTATCACCACTGAGAAAATCATTTCCATCCCCTCCAATTAACGTATCATTTCCCTGACCGCCATAGAGAGTATCAGATGAAAAACCACCTACTAGCAAATCATTTCCGAGATTTCCAAACAGTAGATTATTACCCGCAATACCCAACAGCGTATCATTGTCTTGACCGCCATAAATCGTATCATTACCTTGATTTCCTTGTAGGTAATCATCACCTTGATTTCCGCAGATTAAATCATCACCCTCGCCGCCGTCAATAGTATCATTTCCTTGACCGCCATAAATGATATCATTTCCCAGTCCTCCCAGGATTAAATCATCACCTTGATTTCCGCAGATTAAATCATCACCCTCGCCGCCGTCAATAGTATCATTTCCGATGTCTCCCCAAATTACATCATTCCCTTCTCCTCCCCACAGTAAATCATCATCTTGACCGCCATATAAAGTATCATTTCCCGGTCCTCCTAAGATGAAGTCATTACCTTCACCTCCTAACAACAGATTATTCCCAAATCCTCCTTCTAAATTATCGTTTCCTCCCATACCAAAAATCGTGTCATTTCCACCTCGTCCATATATAGATTCGGCTATGGATGTACCAATTTTTAATTCATCCGCTTCGGTTCCTTCTAAGGTCTCCTGAGTCACATTAATTAAGCGGCTTGAATCAATATTCAAACTGGGAATAGTTACCAATGGGATATTAATACTCCCAATGATTTCTAATGGTTGTATTAGTATTGGTGTCACCACTGGAGTTAATTCGGACTCTGTTTCAGGGTTGCTTTCTGGGGTTCCCTGCTCTACACCAACACCCGCACCAATAGGAGTCCCTTCCGCTTGCGGTTGCGGTTGCGGTTGCGGTTGCGGTTGCGGTTGCGGTTGCGGTTCAACCTCCGGTTCAGGTTCGACTTCCGGTTCAGGAGTCGGTTCAACTTCCGGTTCCGGTTCGACTTCCGGTTCAGGAGTCGGTTCAACTTCCGGTTCCGGTTCGACTTCCGGTTCAGGTTCAACYTCCGGTTCAGGAGTCGGTTCAACTTCCGGTTCCGGTTCAACTTCAGGAGTCGGTTCAACCTCCGGTTCAGGAGTCGGTTCAACTTCCGGTTCCGGTTCAACTTCAGGAGTCGGTTCRACTTCCGGTTCCGGTTCGACTTCCGGTTCAGGAGTCGGTTCAACTTCCGGTTCAGGAGTCGGTTCAACCTCCGGTTCCGGTTCGACTTCCGGTTCAGGAGTCGGTTCGACTTCCGGTTCGGGTTCAACTTCAGGAGTCGGTTCAACCTCCGGTTCCGGTTCCGGTTCGACTTCCGGTTCAGGTTCAACCTCCGGTTCAGGAGTCGGTTCAACTTCCGGTTCCGGTTCAACTTCAGGAGTCGGTTCAACYTCCGGTTCCGGTTCCGGTTCGACTTCCGGTTCGGGTTCAACTTCAGGAGTCGGTTCAGGTTCCGGTTCAGCTACAGTTGAAAATTCATAAGCGCCAATATCAAATTCAAGGGTTCCATTTCCATCACCATCAATAGGACGAGGTTCGCCGCGTTGGTCGGTGGATATTTCCGCATTGACACCACCATCGATCGCCGGACTTCCTTCTAATAACGGATAGAAATAGGTTTCGTTTTGATGTTGTAGGGGACCCAATAGAGGATCGGCGATAGTAATCGTAGCCGTGGCGTTATAATCATTAGCAAGGTTCGTGAGTTTTTCCAGCCATTGAATGTTACCACCACCATCAACTAATTCGCGGTTAGTGTGTTGTTGAATTCCCCAATTATTCGTACCGTTATCAGCAGTATTATTGTAGAAAATCGTATTTCGGACCGTAACCGTTTGGTCAGCAGAGGCGGCGATCGCTCCACCCACCCATCCCGCGTAGTTTTCCGCAATGGTAGTATTGATGATCTCAGTAGGACCATATAAAGCCATCGCACCACCATTTCCAGAGGTCGTCAAAGATTCGGCGCGGTTTCCCGAAAAGGTGTTATTAGTGATGACAGTCGGCGCATTCATCATCCAAATTCCACCCCCCTGATTAGTGGCGGTGTTGTTAACAAAAGCCGTATTTATGACTTCAAATCCTTGATTTAAGCCATTGTTCATCTGAACGATCGCACCACCATTTCCGCCATTTCCACCGGGGAGGGGGAGAATTTGATTATCCTTAAAAACGCTCGCTTCAACGATGACATTATCTTGGGTTCCCGTGTACAGATAAGCCGCACCACCTTCACCTCGTCCGCTATTTCCTTCAAACAAACTATTCCTAATGGTAATAGTTCCTGATGTATCATTACTAGATGTACTGGCGCGATCGGTGTAAATTGCGCCACCATATCCCCGTAAAGAAGGGTTATCATTTCCGGTGTCGTAAAAGGCGGCGGTAGTCGTATTATTAATAAACCGGGAATTTTCAACCGTTAACCGACCATTTAAGCTGTTAATCGCCGCGCCATTAATGCCTTCATTTTCGACAAATTCGCTATGGGTTACGGTAATTTCATCGGGTCCCCAAAAGGCGATCGCACCCGCACCTCTTTCGTCATTCCCCGCGACCGCTTTATTCCGATTAAAATAACTTTGATTAACCGTCAATCTTCCCTCAAAGGCACTAAAAATTGCGCCGCCACCCTGGTCAGCCACATTGTCGTTAAAAGTGACATTTTCGACTGTTAAAATTCCTTGGTGTGTGGTCGCAATACCCCCACCCCTTTCGGGAGTATATCCGTTGGCGATCGTCAGATTTTGAATGGTTAAACTGGTGGGATTTGCTGAGGTTGAATTAACATAAAATACTCGGTAACTGTTATTCCCACTGATAGTCAGATTAGGATTATTATTCCCGTCAATAATCAGGTTTTTACCCACCGGAATTTCTAACTGTCCTCCCGTCAGGGTAATAGTATTTCCCCCCGTGAGTTCAGATGCAAATGTAATGGTATCCCCTGATTGCGCGTTGGCGATCGCATCCCTTAATGAACCCTCACCCCCATCATTATTATTAGTAATAATTAAACTGGGTTCATTGATGGTCGGAATCATCTCATAAGCACCCACATCAAACTCTGCTGTACCACTATTATCTCCATCCACCGGACGACTTTCTCCCCGCTGGTCTGTGGTAACTGTATTAACAACAATTCCGCCATCAATCGCTGGACTTCCAGGTAAAAGGGKATGAATTAATACCCCATTAATTTCCTGTAAATCTCCCAGCAGTGGATCGGTTAATGTAACGTTACTGGTAATTAMAGTATCGTTAGGGTTCAATTCATTTGATTGAATGTTACCACCGCCATTATTATATGTAGTTCCTGTGTGATGGTTTATATTCCAATCATTGCCGCGATTATTGGCTACATTATAGGCGGAAATTGTGTTAGTTAAAGTCACATTATCCCCACCACCCCAAAAGCCACCGCCTTGACCACCTGCGTAATTATTCGCAATAGTAGTATTGATAATATTGGTGGGATTAGTACCATTGGCGAAGGTAATTCCACCCCCCAAGCCATCACTTCCATCGGCTGATTCGGCGCGATTTTCGGAAATAGTAGTATTGGTAATTGTCACTGGAGATGTTTCTCCAATCCACAACCCACCACCTTGACTTTGGGAACGATTATTAGCAAAGGTTGTATTGTTAATAGTTAACTCTGCATTACCATGTCGCAGTCCGCCACCTAACGCCTGTCCGCGAATACTTTCGACAACCTCATTATTAATAATTTGGCTATTTTCGATGATAACACGGTCAGGAGGATAAGCATATAAGAACAGTCCGCCACCCTGTCCAGCACCTGTATTTCCCTCAATTAAACTATTGCTAATCCGAATTTCTCCCCCCACTGGTCCGGGTCCAAAAGTCTCGCCTGAAGCATTAGCACCATCGGTAAAAATTGCGCCGCCAAAACCAGATGGATCACCCCCTAAATCTCCAGGGGTGGAGTCATTATTGAGAAAAGTTGAACCCTCAATAGTTAAGTCCCCTAACAGGTGATTAATTGCGCCGCCATTGATGCCTTTATTGTTGGTAAATGTGCTGTCAATTACTGTCAGAGTTCCGGCGCTTTTGGTGGCGATCGCACCCCCTCCCCGTTCACTTCCTCCAGCGGTGCCATCATTACCATCAAATTGGCTATTAATGATGGTTGTATTACTTCTAAATCCGGTGAAAATCCCCCCCGCAAACTGGGCACGATTATTGTTAACTTGGCTATTTTCTAAGGTTAAAGATGTCCGACTCGCCATGCGAATACCTCCGCCAGCGCCATCTTCTCCTTCTCCTGTGGCTAAACCGTCGGCAATAATTAGATGTTTTAAGGTGACTGATGGAGGGATAAAATCAGGACTTATTTGGATTTCAATAACCCTAGTATTTCCGCCGCCACTCAGGGTTAATCCTGACGCAGATTCTCCGTCAACAGTGATGCTTTTGTCAATGACTAATTGTTGGCTAAGGTTAATGGTTTGACTTGACAAACTGCTATCGAATGTGATAACATCCACATCACTGGCATTGGCGATCGCCTCCCGTAAAGAACCAGGCCCAAAATCATTGGTATTGGTGACGGTAATAGTACCGAAAGTTCCCCGATAAGAAGCGATCGCTTTTGAGGTAAAGGGTAAATTTAACTCAACGGTCGCGGTAGAATATTCTAAATGCCAATAGTCAGCACCGACAATTTCCTGTGAGGCGGCGACTGTTGCGCCGGTGATTTCTGCTAACTGCTCGATAAAATTAGTTCCGGTGGCGGCGGCGACCCGACAACCATAAAGGAATAAGGTAGCTGTTTCTGATAAAGCCTTGCGCCAACTGTGAAGGCGATCGCTTTTCAGGGTATCGCTATTAACAACCCCATTCCCCAAATATAAACAGCCTGGACTGCCATGGGACAAAATATGAACCTGGGCAATTTTTTCACCCAGACTGCTATAATCAGATAGTATAGTCGAAATCTGTGCTATCCCATCTTGATGGCGATCGAGAATAATTCCTTGGCCGTCTTTGACCCCATCTAGGAGTTGTTCGGGTGTTTCTACATTGCGATCGATAAAAACGAGGGTTTTAGGCTTACCGCTAGGGGCACACCTTGGACGTTTAAACATTTATGAGACTCCAAGAGGGTATATTTGGTATATTCAACCCTGGAGTTGTAAATTCAGGTTTAACTGGTTAATTTATCAAGTAAAAGAATTGGTACCCCCCTTCAGCCACCAGGAGGAAGCACCAATCCTATTGACTCACCGCCCAACCTAAAAGAGCGTTAATTGGAATCCTTAATTGAGTTTTAAGATGTTTCCTATTGAGTCCTATTCTATAAATAACAGATTTTGATTTAAATCGCCTCAGTATTTTTACTGAAATTTTGACGGATTTTCTGAGGGTGAGTAGGAGCAAAATTACGGAATTTACGGTTATATCAACTCTACCAAAGCCATGGGCTAATTAGGAGTAACCAATTTTTTACCCCTAGGAAGTGCAAAAAAACCGTAGCCTGGTAATAGTGGCTACGGCTGGTATTTCACAAGTAGTTATAATCGCTTAGATTAACGGTGGTTATCAACCTGGGACTTAATCGCGATTAAGAACAATCAGTAAGCGCAAAATAAAGATAAACAGGTTGATGTAGGTGAGGTACATGGACAAAGCGGCGGGAATAGGCTGGTCATCACGTAAACCTCTGGGGAGCGTGGAAGCCCCGTGTCTTTAGACCGGGGAGGAAACGGGACCGGGGGACTTTAGTCCCCGTGAATCTTTCAAGCATAGGCGTAACCATCCTTTCGGTGAATAGGTTGGCAGTATTTGTGGTTGATGCCTGTCACCCGTCCCGAGGCGGTGGTCATATCAAAACTGCCAGAGGCACGGCAGAGAACCCGTCCTACATAGGAGCCAATTTTCTTCCCGGCCGTGACCGTAGCCGTGACGATATCGCCAGTCTGAAAACCGTTGTGAATTTGCTTCCTGGAGCGGTGACGAGTGGGGAATCCGTACTTATTCGTCCCGCACATCCGACGAGTTCCATGCCCCTTCGCTAGAATCAGCAACGGTTTTGACGTGACAATATCGAGTGATTCGACGTCTCCAACACAGGCAGCATCAAGCCAATGAGCTTTAGGTAGGTTAAGCCGAAGTCGATTGAACTTCGTTTGTCCGCCGGTTCCTGTAGTTACTGGGACTCCTGTGGCTTTGAGAGCGTTGAACAAGGCCCATCGGGTTGAGTTAACGGCAGCCGCATCGTTAAGGGGTGATTTGGCCTGCCTCAGAAGACGACTCAGGACATCAGGCTGGCCCGATAAAAAATCCCGAATGTCCCCATTGCCTTTGGCTTGATTGCATGAGTGGCAAGCGATCGTCAGGTTAGACACCCGGTCAGAGCCCCCCTTAGACCGGGGCTGAATATGCTCAACTTCAAGGGGTACATGTTTAGCACCACAGTAAGCACAGGTTCGGCCCCACTTTTCCAACAGGTATTCCCGGACTTCGTAGCCTTGTAAGGCTCCCTGCTGATACTCAACACCTGAGATCTCAGGGTTTTCCATCAATTGTAGGTCGAACCGTACTAGCTCTTGAACAATGCGGCCCACTGGGGCAAGTCTACGGAATCGGTTAACCCAGGTCATCAGGGTATCGACTCGATGCTGCAAGCTCGGAGCCAACCAACCCTGGGGACGAGTCCGATTCAAGAACCGAGCCGGCCGATATTGGGTCTTGCGGTTTCGTCGAGAACGTCGCAGTTGCCGACGAGACCGTAAGGCTTCTACTATCTGCTGTCCTCGGTGCTGCAACTCGGCAGCAAAGATGATTCGATTCCCTTGCTTCAGGGCAATTCCAGTGACTTTAGAACCTGGGTCTAATTTGAGTTCGAGCGGTTCAGGATTCGCATCAACCTCCTTGTTGAGAATAATGGTGAATGGGTAGCGTCGAAATACCGATGCTTTTCCGGCTTTGAGTAGAAACCGTGCGACCCCTGGCTGGCAGGGGGTCAGGGGCTTACGGTTGGTATCTAAAACGAAAATATGATTAGACATTGTTGCGTCTCTTCTGATTGCTCGTCACCTTAAAAATGTGAGGGTATGGTTGCCCCCAACTCTGCAAAGCAGGTAAAGTTTGCCTCGTCAATGTTATAAAAGCTTTTTGGGCTAACTACACTTCCTTACCCCTTGTAAAGATGTTTAATAGTTAACGATAGAGCGAGAGGCTGGCAAGCACCTCAAGGTATCATGGCTTAAATAACGTAGCCAGTTAAGGCTTAGACTGGTCAACTAACTGAGGAATCCGAGGCATGAAGCCCCGTTACTTCAGTACGGGGTGCTGACTGAGGGTATATCCGGTGATGAGGCTATAGGTTGCTAACAGGGGGAGGGCAACCTGGTTATTATCGTTAGCAAGAACCCTACTAGCGATAAAAAATAGGGCTAACTGAGCAATCAAGGCCACCCAGAAGGTGGTCATGAAGATTCCCGGGTTGGTGCTGATGACATTCAGGCCACCGAAGGAACCAACAGCAGTTAGAACTAAACCACCTCCCACAAAGGGGAGGGCATTGGCAATGACGTTAGGGCCTACAAGGGCTTGACCTTGGGCTTGAGCCATTGCTTGCCGAAAATTACTGGTATTTGCCATAGCAACTCCTGAAAGTTTCCGATTTATCTAGTGAGGCAAGAATACCCCCATCATCAGGCAATTGACGACGGGATGAATTGCCACCCAACACTAAGAATATTGTAATATAAACTACCAGGAAAACCAAGTGCTACATGAGATTATAGAGGGGTTGGGAAGCAGAGCTTCTGGCTTATGAAACCTACCTAAAATCCTGTTCAAACTGTTGTCGGGTAATGGGTTGAGGGATTTCTAAACCTTCTCCGCCGAGGACTTCTAAGGGTAAGCCATTGACGGAAATCCGTACTGGTGCGAGGGGGTCGAGGCTGGTGGCGGTGTAAACTACTTGCCCTAAACGGCCAATCATGGAGGCACTACCGCCGCCTGTGGTAAATTCGGTGGATAGGTCGATCGCGATCGCCCCGTCTTGGGTGGCGGTCAAATTTAGTAGTTGAGTACCTGGGGGAATTTCGCTATATTGGTTGGCTTCCTGGGGGCCTGAGAGTAGGCGATCGAAGGCGGCAGCTAGGACGGTATGGGGTTGGGAAGCACTGACGGTGAGGGTGACGGAGTTGGGAATCCAGACAATTTGGTTATCAGCTTCATCGACCCAGTAAATATTGACGGTTTTTTCGATCGCATCGGTTGTTTCTGGGGGTTGAGGAGAGGTGATCGCTGGCGGTTGTTCGGTGTCAACAGCGGCCCGCCACCAAGTCACACCGGCGGCGATAGCGGCAACGAATAGCGCTACCCCAGCAATCATAGCAATATTTTGATGGTGATCGGGTTGTGGATCTTTCATCACTATCCATTCACAACTGTATTTTTGAGTTTAACTGGCGATCGGGGGTTCTGACAAATTATCTGACAAATTAATTTTATCGGCGGCGAGATTGAGGATCTCAAGCCCACCGGACACCCACGGTTACCAGCGATCGATTTCACCAGCTACCAGTGATGAACCGGGGGGCGATCGCTGCCCATTTTTTAATCTTGATCTAAAGTCGGGGTTAGATTGGCTAGAAATTCAAACAATGGGAAACTGAAGCCAAGCGACGGCTTGAAGGAATCGAACAAACCGAAGCGGAGGAGGATATTATTACCGGGGAATGATGTATTCGGCATTTTCCACGGTGGAAATTGACCTGGTGTTTTCCGATGGTTGTGGCAGCCGATTAATGGTAATGAGTAGCAATGTTAAAACGGCTACAACTAAGAAAAAAATATCATTCCATTTTTCGGTATGATGAAAACGACGTCCACAGGTAGAACAAAACTGCTGCTGGGGGTGGTCTGGATGGGCGGTAATGTGGCATTTGGCTCGGCCGTGGTGATCCATTGGGCAGGTCATAATCTTCTCCTTAAAAAGGGATCATAATTGACAGTGGGGGGAATGTCTCAAGATAGACAATTTCCCCCAGTGCGATCGAGAGTTAAGCAGGATTAACCAGATCGCAACCATCATCACTGTCTTCAGAGGTATCCATTGTTGAGATCACAAAAAGTGGTGAAGTTTCCGCCCTAACTATCTGTCCGGGGAGGTGAGTTAGGTTCAGCGTAGACAGAGAGATCAATAAAACAACCGTGATTGTGCAATTCATTTTTCAGTGCCTCCCGAAGGTTGCAAGTGCTTTCAAAATAGTTATCTTTTGGAAACGCAACTTTTATGCAAATCGGAGGAAAAAACAGGTAGGGAGTGGTCTACTTGCTTAAATTCATCTGGTCTGGGGCTTTGGTTGTGGTCGCTTCGCACTTTCCTCACTGACTGCATAAAAACTGAAACTCCTCACGACAACATTCATAGGGCGTGAGAGAAACACCTCTGGCGTACTGCAACACTAATTAGGAAAACATCTGATGACTTCTGAAACACTCAAAACTACCAAAACCATCTCCGGCGGCTACGGTGTCACGGATTCTAAAAAGTAGTCAATTGTGGGCGGGGTATTGGTCTGACCTGAAACCGCCACCGCATAAAAATCAGAAGTCTGAACGATAACAGGATCATAACCATCAACAGGCTATCCCCATGACACAACAAGTAGATCTCAATGAAGTCCGTAACCGGGTCATCACTAACCGTCAGCAAGACGTTGACCTTCCCCGGTCTCCCCGTCAGGCTGTATATGTCGATAACGGAGGAAATATTGTCACGGACCCGGAACCCAGCGGGCACCGTCACCTCTCGCAAGTTCCGCAAAAAATCTTTGCCGCCAGCCTCATGCAAGATCGGCAGGTTGTGGTCCGCAAACTGCCTCCCAACGCCCAAGAAATGAACATCAGTGGTGTCACCGGGTGGGTGTACGAAATTACCAGCGAATTGGGGGACCACTACACCATGTTTATTTTCAATGACGGCAGCTTATATCAAGTGATGGTTTTGTTTCCCGAAGTAGCCGGGCGTTATAGCGTTACTGAGGGGCATTTGTTCCCCAACGGCTGCATTTGTCTCAACGAGGAACACGGCTATCGATCGCTCGAACAAGCCTACGCCAAATCTGTCCTTTGGGCAACCGGTTTTAGTATTTATGCCCGCACCGGAAATTTCCCGCTATAACAAACATTGAATCATCATGTACTTAATCTCAGAAAACGCACTGCGTCAAATCCATCAACACATCGCCCTTGATCCCCCCGAACGGGGTGGGGCATTGTTAGGGCCCATCGGCAAAAACCTCATCAGTCATTTTATCCTGGATCAGAACGGACAGACCAGCAGTGCCAGCTATTTGCCTTCACGCACCTTAACCTGTCGGGTGCAACAAATGGAACAGGAAATGAACCTCGAATTTAAAGGTGTCATTCACTCCCACCCCGGCGGGTTAGACCGTCCATCAGGACCCGATGAAGAAGCGATGCGGGAGGGTCTACAAATCAATCCTCACATTCCCTGTTTTGTAGCGCCAATTGTCACCTTACTCGCACCCCGTCAAGCCCTGCGTTCTCACGAACTCCCACTGGGTGAAGGAAAAATATCCTTTTATGCCGCCTATCGTCAAGGTAACGGCATTCGCGTCGAAACCCTACCCATGAAGTCAATTGAAGAATCGGAATTTACCCCTATGCACCAGGAATTACCCTCGGTCACTCATCTAATCGAAACGGACTTGGGGCGAGTGCAGCAGGCTTTCGGAAGCTATAAACCGCCGATGATTTTTGTCACGGAAATGGAAGGGCAAAATATACAGGCAGGATGCCTCAATTTAAAAGGGTTGGAACTGCTGTTTTTGTTCAGCAATACTTATCCGACAACCCCGCCAATTTTATTGGCAACTTTAACGGACAAAGATACCGAACAGGTGGAACTCCCTTGGTCGTTGCAGACACCGGCAGAAGAACGGTTGGTCGTCGCTCTCAAAAGTGTCATAACTGGTGGCGGATATTATCAAAAGGTGTACCGCCCTTTGGGAAAGCCAGGACTGACAAAAGACGAAAAAATCGCGGCTATAGCTGGTTGGAGTGGCTGCTATTCGGAAACTGACCCCCAGCGAGAAGCGAAACAGGTTCAACAAAGTTTATTCGCCCGCAGTACAGGACTTTTAAGCGAACAAATTAGTCAGAAGCGGGTGTTAGTTGCGGGGACTGGTTCGGTGGGTTCTTACTTGGCTGAACAGTTGGTTCGCAGTGGTGTAGGGGGGCTGACTTTAATTGACCCGGAAACGGTGGAAACGGCGAACCTTTGTCGCACCACCTATGAAATTATCGATATCGGACAGCCGAAGGTGAAAGCGTTGGGGCGACGGTTGCTGAATATTAATCCTTTGGTGCAGTTGAAATTGGAGGAAAAAAGTTTATTGGATTATCAGCCGTCGGAGTTTGATAAGTTGGTGCAGGAGGCGGATTTAATTGTTGCCACAACTGATGATGTAGCCGCCCAGCGCATTATCAACCGTTTCGCCTATTTTCGCAAGAAGCCAGCCCTATTTGTGGGGCTTTATCAAGGGGCTGAAGGGGGGGAGGTGATTATTACGATGCCTGACAAAACTCCCTGTTATGTCTGTGCGACTGCTAACCGCCATCAGTTTGAGGTGCAGGTGGGAAAGGTTAGCAATGATGGAGATTATGGCAGCAACGGAAGGGTAATGGGGGAAGTGGCACTGGGGACGGATATTCATCATGTCACGAGTGTGGCGGTGAAAATGGCTTTGTCTTTGTTGCTGCCAGAGACTGCACGGGTGAAATTGAAGGGTTTTTTAAATCCGGCTATTGAGGAGGGGTTCAATTATTTAACCATGTCAATGGTTCAGAATTATTGGTTTTATCCGGCTGTTTTTGGTGAGACGGCGGGACAGTATGCTTATCAGAGTGTTTGGTTGACTGCCCAAAGTCAAGAAAACTGTCCGGTGTGTGGAAAAGTTCACCACCGCACTAATCCGCTGACGGTGCCTTTGGCGGGGGTGAAAGCGGATGAAATTCGAGCGGTTTTAAATACGTCTCGTGTGTAGAAGTTCGCCATAAATATGCTGGGAATGGTTCTAATTTTTAAGGAAATTCACCATTCCCTATTGACTATTTAAAGGAAGTATAATTAATGCAAAAAAGAACGGATTTAGTGGCAAAATTTTCGACTTTTTTAGAGGTTGATGATGCTAAGGATAGTCTGGATTTGGGCTGGTATTATGTGCCTAAATTGAAGCATAATATGAGACAACGGCGGGAGTCCGATCGCACTGCTAAAGAGGAATATTGGGCTAAAGTTATCCTGCGGGAAGCCCTGGCATCTGCGCCGCTGGCTAAAGAACACCTGGCGGCTTATTTGGAGGAAACTGCCTATTGGACGGTGATGAAAATGCGTTATAAGTTGGAAGGTTATCAATTGCGAAAGGTGGATTTTTTCTGTATGGCTAGGGAGGCAACAAGTCAGCCTTTACAGTTGTTTGGTCGCTATGATGATGCCAAGTCTGGGGTGAAAACTTTTGCGGAGAAGACCCTGGAAGATTATCTGTCTGAACAGTTGTTTAAAGGTCGAGAACGAGATAAATATTCGCCTACTGGATTATTACGATCGCTCAGTTATTTGGAATTAGAAAAAACTTTGAAAAAACGGAGGTTTTCCCCGGAAAATATCCAAGCATATCGGCTGCTGCTCAAGTGTTTTAAGGAAAAATATGTGCCTACTAAAAAATCGGGAAGTCGGGCTTTACAACCGCCGGACAGTTGCCAATTACAAGCGATCGCACTCTATTATAATCAATGGCGATCGCCAGATTTTCCTGATTTGACCCCTGAGCAAGTTCAGGAATGTTTAGATAATTTTGTATACTGGGTTCGCGGGGATGCTAAAGTTTATTTTTTGTCCCTAGAAGAATTACTTACCAAGGGGGAAGAAAAACCCTCGGACTCCCCAGATTTTTCCCAGGTATCGGACGATGAACAGGAACGCGGACAAGAACAGGAACTTAATCAAATTCTCTCCCAGTTATTTGAGGAACTTACCCCCCAGATTAAAACCCTGTTGGAGTTGGTCTATGGTCTGAATATTAACCAAGGCGACCTCTGTAATTTTATGGGTTTTGAACAACAGCCTAAACTCTCACGATTCCTGACAAAAACTAAGCGAAATCTCTTGACAAAATTCGCTGAGTATGCTAAMAAAAATTGGGAAATAAACCTGTCTTCCCCTGAATTAAATAAACTGGTCAAACTGATAAATATTTGGCTAGAAAAACATGGATCTCTGCGGTTTCATGACTTGTTAAATGCCAAACTTGGGGCTTTAGATGCGGATGATTTCAGGCTGTTAAAATTAATCTACGGCTGTCAGCTATCTTTAGCTGATGTTTCTGAGAATAGCCAACTTTCTCAGGATGAAATTAAAGCCAGAATTAAGCAGATTGAAGTCACCCTACAAGATACCTTAAAATCGGAAGTAGAAACTCTCTGTTCCGGTGGCACTGAGGAAATGCGATCGCTTCATAAAAGAGTGGTCGATTTCGTGGAAGTGTATCTACAACAAGCCCCTTATGCGGTTTGGGAGTCGAAGTTAAAAAAACCGGATCTATGAGTCAGTTTCTCATCAGTCATCAGTCGCCGGAGGACGCTAAAACTCCACCGAATTTATCTCCTTTATTTGGAAAAAAACATCATGTTTACAATAGAAGATTTGACCGAATTACATCCCGATCGCTTATGGTTATCATTCTCGGAAGAACAACGGGAAATCGCTTGGCAATATTCCCGGCTTTTTTCCCATGCTTATTCCCAATGGAATGGCTATCTGAATCGATTAGCTATCAATGCAGTAATCCCCGGTTTGCAGGAGGAATTGGATTTAAACCCCACTATTTGGCAGCCCAATTCCTTACCATCTTTTTGGGAAAATGTCAACGGAACTAGACTATTAATTAATGATAATTATTCTGTGGTCATTATTCCCAGCGAGACAGTAGACACCGAAGAATTTCGGGTTCCCCAAGAGTGGGTGGATATTCCCAGTTGGGTGGCGAATTATTATTTAGCGGTTCAAGTTTACCCAGAGGCGGGTTACTTGCAAGTGTGGGGATATGCGACCCACCAACAGCTAAAAAATCAGGCAGTATATGATGAGTTTGAGCGAGTTTATGTTCTCCCGAAAGCGGATATAATTGATGATTTAAATGTGATGGTTGTCGCTCAGGAATTGTGCGACACAGAGATAGCGTTTGTCTCTCCGCTACCACCATTATATCAAAATCAAGCGGAACGTTGGTTAGAACAACTCAGTTCAAATACCGTGGAAAATCCCCGGTTAGCAATGCCTTTTTATCAGTGGGCGGCTTTAATCGCAAATGATAAATGGCGAGAGGAATTATATCAACGCCGTTGCGATCGCCTATCAACACAAATTCGACAAAGTTTTAACTATTTGTCTCAATGGTAAGC